>NZ_KB899410.1:0-93094 GCF_000378205.1 Sediminispirochaeta bajacaliforniensis DSM 16054
GATCTTGTAGCCCTTGGCTGTAGTATTGGCGGAGATGTGAGTGGAGGGGGGACGCTTGACGGTGGAAGCGGGAGTGTCGATGTAACTGGAGATTTTACGGTTAGCTCTTATGATGCTTCGAGTGGAACGACGAGTATAGCAGGGACGACGGTAAGCTTTACGAGTTTGACGCACAACAATGGGGAGATTGATCTTGACGGGACGGGAACACCTGTAGTCTTGAGCACGGGAGGGCAGGGCTTTGGGAGCCTGACGCTCAGCAACGGGAGTGGGCCTGAGACGGTGAATGTGAGTGGTTCTTTGAGTCTTGCGGGTGATCTGGATATAGCGACGGGGCACACGCTGGATATGGGGAACAGTATGCTGAGTGTGAGTGGAAGCACGACAAATGGTGGCTCGATAACGGGAGGGAGCGGTTTAGTAAGCTTTAGCAGTACGGTGAGTGGTACTGGAACGATAACGTCAGGAACTGGAGGAGTGACGTTTGAAGGGAACTACAGTGGAGGAGTACTTGTGGGGAATGCCACCGGGACCATCACCTTCGAGGGTGCTTCCACCACCCTTGGTTCCTTCACTCCCAATGGTACTTCGGTCCTCTTTTCGGGAACCGCTACTCCTCAGGTTTTTGATCCCAACGCCAACACCCTTGATGGAGATGTGAGCCTTAACAAGGACCTTCAGGCTTCGATTCTCCGGCTTACAGGGGATCTAACCCTGCAGGATGTGAGCATGACAATCGTTGTGGGAACTCTGGATCTTAACGCTCATACCCTGACCCTGAACGACAGCACCGGAAGTGCTGGAAACCTCACCCTGGACTCCTCAGGAGGGCTTGATATGTCGACCTCCGGTTCCACCCTCGAATTGCAGGGAGACTGGAGCAGCGATTCTGCTTCAGCCTTTAATCCGGGAAGTGAAACCGTGACGTTTAGCGGAGACCATGATCCTCAATCTTTGGCAAGCGGCGGGAAATCATTTTACAGCATAACAGTTACAAAAGATGCTGCAGGCGACACGCTGCAGCTATCCGATAATCTGACTCAGAATGCGGGTGGCCTTCTTACCGTCACCACCGGGGAGTTGGACCTTAACGGCCATACCCTTACCTTGGGCGCCGACCTCAGTTTGAATAGTTCGGACGGCACCGTAACGGTGGCGAGCGGAAGTCTGGATGGTGGAAGCAGCTATGACGTGACCGTGGCCGGGGGAAGTATCACCCATACGACTGGAAGCATCGATGTTGTCGATTTTACGGTATCCGGAGGAACGGTAACGATCGGAACGGGTGTCTTTACCGTTGCTGCGATGAGTGTGACAGGCGGGAGCTTTACGCAGACGGGAGACAACGGAGGCAATACGCAGAGTGTGGATTCCCTGAGTGTGGCGGGAGGAAGCTGCAGCTGGGACAGCGGATCGGCCGGCGGCACGCTTGTCTTTTCGGGTGACCTGACGGAAAGCAGCGGCTCACTTTTCTTCGGAGCCAAAACCGTCACGGGGATAGAAGACATATATATTACCGGAGGTAATCTCGACTTAGGGACGGCTGCTTTGACCTCTGCCGGAGGCGGAGCGGGGACCTATACAATCAACACGTCAGGAACTATTACCGATTCGGGAAGCACCCTCACCCTTAACGGGGACGGTACCCTTAGCCTCGATGACGATGAGAGTATCGGAGCCCTGGTTATCGGGGCAGATATCACCTTTATCGATGGTGGGGCGGACCCTGATGTGAATACGCTGAGCTTTTCGGGCGGCAGCCTTGCAGTAGGCGGGAGTGCCTTTCGTGCGAACAGTGCCGATGTAAGTGGAGCGGTGACGGTAGGAAACGGCGGAAGTTTTCGTACGGTAGGGGCACTTACGGTGGGTAATGGGGGAAGCATCACGGCTTCCGGAAGCGGCAGTGTAACGGCTGGAGCTGTTCTGACAATGAATGGGACCGGAACCATAAGTGTGGAAAACGGAATTATGAGTGTGAGTGCTGGTGGGGCGGCCCTCAACGGGAGCGGGGCGCTCAGCTCTAGTGGCGCGGGAAATATAGATGTCACGGGAAATCTTGTGTGGACAGGAGCAAGCAGTGATGTGAGCCTCTCCGGAAGCGGGCAGCTGCTGGTAAGCGGAAACCTGACACAGGATGGAAGTTCCACGGGGGAGATAAGTACCGGAGCCGGCGGAATAGCCGTAGATGGTGATCTGAGCCAGAGTGCCGCCGGCAATGGAAACATAAGTGCCGGAGCCGGAGGGGTGAGTGTCGGGGGAGTACTCACGATGTACAGTACGCTGAGTGTGACGGGAGGAGATATAGCGGTAGCTGGAGCCGGGACGTCGAGTAACAACGGAACCATAGAGACGATAACAAGTGGGAGCCAAAGTTATACGGGGGCGTTTACGAACAGTGGAACATTGACAGGTATTGGAGCGGTGAGCTTTGGTTCCGACCTTACCAATAGCGGAACACTCAACATGGGAAGCGGAATAGTTAGCGTTCTAGGAGAACTTGACGGGAGCGGAGGGACGATAGACTTCAATGGTACAAATGATGGAGAACTTGAGGTATCTGCCGATGTAACCTTTACAAGCGGAAGTAGTATCACAAATGGTGATTCGGGAGATGTGATTCGGTTCACCGGTGCCGGGGCACAGCTGGTACGAAGCGGCGGCCATGCGTTTCCCAGCCTAGAGGTGGATAAAAGCGGGGGAAGCCTTGGTTTAGATACTGATGACATGACGCAGGCCACGGGTGCGACGCTTAGTTTCGGCTGCAGCGGGGCAACGGCGGTGAATTTGAATGGCCTAAGCTGGACGCTTGAGGCATCGGTAGATATCAATGACAACGTAGAGTTCAACGTACTTGCAGGAACACTGGATGGGGGCCAGGCGCTTACGGTGAGTGGAACTGGAGATCTGACACATACGAGTGGACGTGTGGAGGTCTCGAGTTACACGCACAGTGGGACGGGAAGCTCTTTGTTTGGAGTTGGAGATATCGCAATAAGCGGCCAGCTGGAAGTGAGCGGCGGAAGCTTTACGCAGACAGGGGTGCCTTCGGGGAACCAGACAATTGGAAGCCTTCTGGTGGATGGCGGTGTCTGCAGCTGGGACAGCGGATCGGCCGGCGGCACGCTTGTTTTTTCGGGTGACCTGACGGAAAGCAGCGGCTTACTTTTCTTCGGAGCTAAAACCGTCACGGGTATAGAAGACATATACATTACCGGAGGTAATCTCGACTTAGGGACGGCTGCTTTGACCTCTGCCGGAGGCGGAGCGGGGACCTATACGATCAACACGTCAGGTACTATTACCGATTCGGGAAGCACCCTCACCCTTAACGGGACAGGAGCCCTTACGCTGGATAACGATGAGAGTATCGGAGCCCTGGTTATCGGGGCAGATATCGCCTTTAGCGATGGCGGGGCGGATCCCGATGTGAATACGCTCACCGTGGAAAATACTTTTTCGTTGAGCTGCGGGACTAGTGACTTTTCCACCTCGGGTGATGCGGTTTTGAACGGGAACTTGAGTTTCAGCGACGGAAACTTTATCGCCGGAGGCAATCTCACCCTTAGCTCCGGCAACACGATGGAGGTGACCGGGGCCGGAGCGGTAACGGTGACCGGAACAACAACCGCAGCCGGGGCGGTTGTCATCGGAGGGGGGGGCGTAACCCTTGTCGGCGATGCCGACTTGTCGGGGGCCACCATCGATTTCAATGCTTCGGCAGATAGGGACCTCGAATGTCGCAGCGACTTGACCTTTTCGTCTACAACTTCATTTAGCGGTAACGACTCTTCTGATACCCTGACCTTTTCCGGGGAAGTAGAACAGAATCTAACCAGTGCTGGCCATTCTCTTATGTCGGTATCGGTGGAATCATCGGGAATATCGGTAACCCGTGTGGTTCCCCTTGATGTTACGACCATCGACGGAAACCTTTCGGTGACAGCAGATGCCGAGTTTTCCACCGGTGGAAATGATGTTACCCTGTCAGGAGCCATGTCCCTCGAAGGCCTCGCATACCCCGACTGTGGTGTTTTTGAGCTTGACGGCAGGGAAACAGTATCCATCGGGACAATGGATACCGACAGCGGAATTGTACGATTTATCGGTGATTTGTCCGCTTCTTCGGCCGTCTCGGCGGCGGTGTACGATCTTGATGACCCATCAAGCGATCCTGCCAACTTCTATATTCTCGAGCTCAATGCGACAAATAGCGGTACCACCTTTACCTTGGTAAAGAATACGGAGATTGCAAGTGAGGTCCGGGTCCTTCAGGGGAGCTTTGACCTTGGCGGATACAACCTTAGCATAGGAGGCTCTGCTCCCGGCAGTCTCTACGTTGCTTCCGGCGTTTCCCTCTCTGTGTCGGATGGAAATCTGACTGCGGACGGCGATGTAGAGTGCGATGGCACCATCTCTCTTTCCGGCACGGTTGTTTTGACCGCCGGGGAAGATATTTTCGGTACAGGAACCTTGGATGCCGGCTCTTCCGCCGATTCGGTCGAAATCAACGTTGGGCAGGATTTCGACATCACCACCTTTAATGCCGGAGAGAGTACCATCGCCTTCAATGACGATACGATCCAGGAAAGCCACATCGGTCGGGCCTACACCTTCTACAATCTGGAAATCGTCGATACCAATGGGAATGGAACGGCGAAAAGGATCTATTTTCCTGAGGGGGAACTGACCACCATCGCTGCAGGAGGCTCTTTTACGGTTACCGGAACATCAGGAGAGGATGTTGAGCTTTTAAGCTCCTATACCGAAAGCAATTCCCATCCTGCGACTGCCTATGACGATGCTCTTCATGCCGAACAGTGGAGGCTTACCATCGAGGCTGGAGGAACCGCCGATATTAATAACGCCTACGTTGAGTTGAGCTATTCGTATGTTCCCATTTACCCAACCTCTGCGCTGTTTCGACCGGACCGTTACAGCGAAGACAGTTGGTGTTACAACTGGCGGCTTGTCATTCCTGTTATCGGGAGCCTTATGCAGGATTCCGATGGAAACGGAAAGTTAGACCGAATCCAGGTGACGGTAAATGCCTCCACTCCGTTGAATGATGACTTCTCCGGTTTTTCGGCAACGGTGGACGGTTACATGGTGGACGGTTACGATACCGGTACTTCGTACGACGATGTCTTCTATATTCTGCTTGAAGAGAAACCATATCTGGATACCGATGCAACCCCCTCCTGGTGGATTACCGGTGGTAACGATACGAATACAAGCCTCCGCTCGACTACCGGTACTAGCAGATATGTCACCATTGAAGATACCGGCGACATTGCTCCCACCACCGATAGTGCGTCTCCCGTCATTGGTTACACCCTGGCCGTTTCCGGGTATAGCAAGGTCTTCATCCATTTCTCGGAGCCTGTTCAGGTCGACAGCAGTGCAAGTTCCTGGAACGCCGGCGATTTTACGGTAAACGGAACGTCGGCAACAAGTCTGTCCGTCGTAACGGGAAGCAGCGCGGAAATAGAAGAGGTAACCTTGAACACCGCCTCCGCGCTTTCCGATGCCAATATTATCGGTCATGTTACTGTCACGCTACCTGCTACGACCCAGGATGCGGAGGGCAATATCATCGGCTCCACCACCCACAGAGTCTCCGATCTTGGCCTCGGCATCATCGAACCTGTCTACGCCCGCAATACCGCCGTTCAGCGGGATGCCACTCGCGGGGCGGGGGTCGGGCTTATCAACTACTTTGATGATTCGGCATGGCTGGAACCCCAGGAGATCGAACTGCAGGTCAACTACGGATCGGCATCCGTGCCTACTCTTTTTTACGATAGCGATGTCCCCCAGGATTTTACTTCCTCCGACAACTCAGGCCTGTGGCTTCCTTCTTTCGATGAAACCGACTTCAGTGGTCTGGTTCCCTATCCGAACGATCCATCGGCAACCTTGCCTTCTGGGTACAGTTCTTCCGATCCTGCAAGTCTCTCAGGAGCGGACCTGGGCTCTTCCCTTGTTAATTTCACCATCTCCGATTCTTCGGATAAATTGAAAGACAACGGTACCTTCGATTTCTTCCTTTATGCCGATGATCTCTACCATGCCAGGGTCGCTTCCCCTGCCGCCTCGAACTGGTATCGTACCATTCGTCCCTTCTCTTTCGAAATGCGGGAGGTACGAACGCAGACCGGTGATGTGACCATCCTCAATAACGTCATCAACCCGGATGAGGGGGATAAGACCACCCTGCATTACACCATAACCCGTTCCGGTACCATTACCATTCAGGTATTTAATCTTGCAGGCGACCTGATTGATGTTCTCTACCGGGGAAGGCGAAGTGCCGGCGAGTACGCCGTTAGCTGGGACGGCCGCAACCGGGCAGGCTATGCAGTGGGCCGCGGGATATACTTCGTTCGGTTCAGCGGTCCTGGTATCGATGAGTATCGAAAGGTGATGGTGATTCGATGAGGTATCGCTGGCCTTTGCTATCGATGGTTTTCATTATGGCCCTATCCTCCTGTGATTATGCTCCGGATGCCGGGGGAGTGCGTTTTTTTCGGGTAAGCGTGGAGCTTACGGGAACCTGTTCCGCTGCGAGTCTCGATATCGATTTTAACGACGCTGCTGCGTTCACCGATGCTGAGGGAAATGCCTGGAGCGCGGTGACGAATCTTTCCCTCTCTTCTTCAGTTCTGCCCTATACCTGGAGTGCCACGGCTCTTGTTGATAGGAGCGATCCGAACCGCGCGTTGTATGTGTCCCTCGATTGTTCTCTTGCCTCCGGCGATGCGGTTACCGCACGTATTCTCTATGAAGAGCTCGTTCCCGACGGTTGGAGTTCTCCCCGGCTTTTGGACTCGGGCGTGGTAAAATACGACGATACGCTTTCTGCGACGACCCAATATGGAAGCATAGGGCTTTCGACCTTGCTCCCGGAACCGTAATTGTGGTAGAAAACCTTCATGGACCCGCTTGTCTCCGTCATCATACCCGTCTATAACCGAAGAAAACTCCTGGCCGATGCGGTTCGTTCTGTTCTGATGCAGAGTTTCGGTGATCTCGAACTCATCGTGGTGGATGACGGTTCCGACGACGGAACGGTTCGTTCTCTTGCTTCCCTTTCCTCTGATCCCCGTATCAGGCTTCTTACCCCTCCTCGGAGCGGCATGGCCGGTGCTGTTCGGAATCGTGGTGCCGCCGCTGCAAGAGGGCGATGGCTTGCCTTTCTCGACAGCGATGATATCTGGCTGCCGGAAAAGCTTTCCCAGCAGTTTTCTCTTCTTCGTGAGCTGGGCAGTTTGGGCAGGCACCCCCGAATTATCCATGGCTGTGAGGTGTGGCTAAGAGACGATCGGATAATAAGCCAAAAGGGTCAGCGTCATCGCAGGGAGGGTGACATCTTTTCCGACGCCCTTACCAAATGCATCATCGGCCCTTCCTCCGTCATGATGGAACGGCAGCTCTACCTTGAAAGCGGAGGCTTTCGCGAAGACCTTGAGATCGCGGAGGATTACGAATTCTGGCTGAGAATCACCGCCCTTGAGCCGGTTGCCTGGCTTTCCAAGGACTGTATTATCAAGCGGGCCGGATCCTGGCCCCAGCTTTCGGAAAAGTATGGGCAGATAGAGAAGTTTCGCATCCAGGGTCTGCTTCGTCTTGTAAAAGATTCCTGGTTTGCCGGGCATCGTCGTGATGGTGAAAGCAACGGTGATGCCGCTCTTCTCCGACAGCACCAGGCGGAACAGACCCTTGCGGGAAAATGCCGGATATACGCCGCAGGCTGCCGCAAGCGGGGTCGGCTGGAAGAGGCCCTGCGTTTTGAACGTGTGAAATAGTCTTATAGCGGCAATTCAGGAAGATATCGTTCCATTTGCTATCATGGCATCTTCATTTTCGAAGATGGCCATTGCCGTATTCATCTTCTTAAAGCCGAGTTTTGCGTAAAAGCCTTCTTTTCCGGGGTTTGCATAAAGAATGATTTTTTTATGTCCTTTTGATTGGTTGATTAGGTGCTGCACTATTTGTTTTCCTAAACCATACCCCTGGTAATCGGGGTGTAAGGCAATATCGCAGATATAGGAACAGTCGGCACCGTCTGCCAGAGCCCTGCCTGCTCCAATAAGTTTATCGTTGTCAAAGGCAAAACATGTAAACATGCTATTGCCGAAAGTGATTTTTAGTCTTTCCGGTTCCTTTGTACCAAGAGGAGCAATGCTATACAGATCGGATAACGCTTGCCAATCGATTGTGGATTGTTCGAATATCCATGATATATTCATGAAAGGGGCTCCTCATTTCCGTTGGGCCGACAGCTGTACAGACGTGGGCACGTTCATACCTTTTTTACGGCTCGCGTTGCGTAGAACGTTGGGACATTATATTCGTGTAGATTCCCTTCGCCATTTGTATCCTGGTAAATATCCGTCAAGATAAAACCTGCTTTCAATTGCCCTCCGATTTGTTCCTCAATGGTATGAGAGAATTGGATTCCCCAATCATTCTTTAACGAGTACTCATACAATTCTTCATTTTCCAGCGGATCAAAAGGGAGCCTGTGCACTATTTCCTTTTCATCATCATCAAAGAGATAGTTGAATCCATTGTCCAATCCTGCCAGGAGCACTCCTCCGTTTTTCAGGACCCTGTAGCACTCTTTCCATACCGGAAGTACATCTTTTATATATGAATTTGATACCGGATGAAAGATAAGATCAAAGGAATCATCATCGAAAGGAAACGGTTTTGTCATATCGGCCCGTACAAGTTCAACTTCATACTTTTCTCTTGCTGCAACAATTCTCTCATTCTTCAACTGTTTTTCCGAATAGTCCAATACGGTACAGTCAGCCCCCAATGCTGCAAAGATAGGAATTTGCTGTCCACCACCCGAAGCCAGCCCAAGGATTTTTGCTCCCTTGAATTCGCAGAACCACTCTTTGGGGACGGGTTTTGTAGGCGTCAATACCACCGACCACGAATTGTTCTGTGCGTTAGCGAATATCTCATGGCTGATTGGCGTTCCCCATTCCCAGCCCGTATTAACCCATCTGTCAATAACAAGCGCATTAAGCTCTGTATAATTTTTGTCTATCATCGTGTCCCCGTTTCGTAATCAGGTATTGTCATTCAGATCTTCTGGTCAAATAGTAACAGATAGTCATTCCGCGTACAACTTCAATCTTTGAGTAGTGTTCCGAATCCTGGTGGTCCGCATATCGTTTCAATCACCACGATTCCGGACAGTAGTTATGCTCTTTCCAGCAGGTCGAACAATCTTTGCGGCTCGTCGGCAAAAAGACCTACCACTGGGACCTGCAAGCCCTCTTTCTCAAGGAGCCTGCGCAGTTCCTGGATGAAAATGCCGTTCCCTTTTTCAAGGGTAACGGAATCGATGATCGCATCAACATTTTCTCTGCCTGAGAAATCACCTTTCCAACGAGCACTCTTGCAGGTGTAGGTAACACCGCAACTGGGGCTGCCGTCGATGCCGACAATGCCTGCGATCTCGAATTTTTCAGGGTGGGAATGATATTCCTTGATTTGATCGATGTAGGGGGCAAGAAAGGCATCGCTGTAATTGCGGAAGAAGGTATTGTCAAACTGATCACTGACATGGCCCCATCGCTGGGGACCGTATAAGAGAAATTCGGGACAAGGCAACTGGACCAGTTGAAACCCTGCTTTTATTGCCCGTTCCAGAAAGATGCGGCGGAGGTTTTCTTCCTTTTTTATCTCTTCTTCACAAAAAAGTTCCACCTTGGAGGCGGTATTCAGAATGCAATGCGAAACAAACAGTATCTTGGTCATGACTAACCTCTTGCAACAGAAATAACATTGCTTACCCGGCCTGTCAATTATTATCAGTATAAATCAGGAAATAGAATTATAGATTCCACTATATCTAATTAAAAAAAAATTGATACCAATAAATTATTGACGTATTGGTATTACTGTTTTATGATATTTTTATGCATGAAGGGCATATTCCCGATGGGATGAAGAAAAAAAAGCTTCCGATGTATATCTCTGTCTACAATCGCCTCTGTGATTTCATTGCCGATATGGAGCCGGGGGCAAAACTTCCGACCGAGGAGATGCTGATCAGGCAGTTTGCCGTTTCCCGCAATACCCTGCGTCAGGCCCTGCAGCTGCTCGAAGAAGATCGCCTGATTAACAGACGGCAGGGATCGGGAGCCTATGTTTCGCGGCGTCCCTTTATGCACAGCGCAAGCGTCAATCGTTATTCGACCATCGAAACCTTGCTGGATAAGCTTGATTTTTCCTGGGAACTCGCCTGTCTCGAAATTTCCGTCCAGAATGTGGATGAACTGGAAAGTGAGATTCTCTCTCTGCCCAAGGGATCGTTGATTCATGTTTTCGATCGCGTCTACAGGGATGCAAAAGAGAAGGATATCGTTTTTGCGCATCTTCTGGATTTTGTTCCTCTGACTACCAAACTTGAGTTTCCGCGTTCGGGTCGCAAAGAAGAGATTGTGCGCTATGTAGAGGGAAAGGGTCATAGCAGCAGCTGTATTGTAACTGCAATAATTGCAGGTTCTCTCTATGCAAATATCTTTAAGGTGAAGGCAAATACCCCCCTTTTGCTTCTGCAGCAATTGGTCAGTGATGAAATCGGTACTCCGATATTTTTTAACAAGACAATTATTAATTCGTCGGTGAACGGACTGACGTTACGGGTCGATCGAATCTGAATCTTGGTCTCGTGTGCAAATTGTCACTATAGGGTCTCCCGGCAGTGGCGAATACCATAATTTGCATAACAGTAGGAGGTTAGGAACATGAGTGTGAAAGATGATTTCACCTTGATGAGTACGTTGCTCATTCCCGTGGCAATTGCTCTGAATGTCGTAGGTGGCCAGATTGCGGCGGTCTTGGCCCTTCCGATTTATATCGATTCGATCGGAACCATCCTTGCCGGTATTTTAGCGGGTCCCTGGGTCGGCCTTGTCGCCGGTATCCTGAGCAATGTTATCAATGGTATCTTTCAGCCGAACTTTTTCCCCTTTGCCGTGGTAAGCGGAGTGATTGGTTTGGTGAGCGGAATCCTTTCCAGAAAGCATATGTTTACCACCTGGTGGAAGATCATCATTTCTATTCTCTGTGTTACCCTTGTGGGCGTGGTCGTGGGCTCTCCCATCGTTATGTATGTCTACGGAGGCATCACCGGTAACGGCAGCACCTACCTCACTGCATTGATGCTGGCAACGGGAAAGACCCTTTTTACTTCGGTATTTACCTCACAGGTCTTCACCGAGATTGCGGATAAGGGCCTTTCGATCATTGTGGCCTACATCATCATAAAGGCAATGAGCGATCGTATCCTTGTCAAATATCCCTGTGGCGAACAGTTCCTTAAACATAAGAAGGCTGCTGCTGTTGAGGCTCCTGTTGCCGATGACGGAAAGGATGCCTAGACCTTTCGACAGCAAGACCAAAGAGATAGCAGGCTGATTATCATCCCGCCGGGCATGGGCTTGGCTTCCGGCGGGATAGAAGTAATTCAACAGAGGACCTTTATGGACGTTAAGCGGCGATATTTGAATAAGCTTTATCCCATCACAAAACTTTTGTATCTTCTTCTCTTTTCCATACTGAGCATTATTGCGCCCTCGTGGTGGTATTCCTATTTTCTTTTTATTTTTCTTGTGCTTTTTGCTGCGACGGGGGATAGCGTCAAGGTGTTCATGAAAAAGATCGTCCGTTCGGTCCTTTTCCTTTTTATTCTTATTTTTGCCCTTCAAACGCTATTTCGGCCTGGGCAAGATATTATTTTTCATCTCTGGATTTTTGCGGCAAAGTGGGAGGGTGTCTTTTATGCCTTAAATCTTTGCGGCATTCTCCTTGTTATCGCCAGTTCGTTTATCCTTTTTTTTCAAACAACGCAAATGCAGGATTTGATTCTCTCTTTGGAGGCCTCCGGCTTTTCTCATACGGCATCCTACATCATCTTATCGACGCTCCAAATGATCCCCCAAACCAAGAAGCGGTCGGAGATAATCATGAACGCCCAACAGGCGCGGGGTATCGAGACGAAAGGAGGCTTAAAGGTCCGTTTGCGGGCCTTTATTCCGATGCTTGCACCATTGATTTTGAGTTCCTTTTCGGGGATTGAGGAACGGGCTCTTACGCTGGAGGCCAGGGCCTTTTCTGCTCCCTGTAAAAAAACGCACATCCGCACCGTGGAAAAGGGGCGATTCGACGGCCTGCTGAGAGTGACTGCAGCCCTTATTCTGCTTGCCGCTGTTGCCGGGAGGTGTACCATATGGCACTGATAGAGATCGATGATTTTAGCTACCAATATCCCGTCAGCGACGATTTTGCTCTGAAAAATATCACCTTCTCCATCGAACAGGGAGACTTCGTGGGCGTCATCGGGCCGAACGGAAGCGGCAAAACCACCTTGTGCAACGCAATCCGTGGCTTCGTTCCCAGTTTCTACAAAGGGGTCAGCTTCGGCCAAATCCTATTCGAGGGAAAAGACCTCTCGAAGATTTCCTCAGGGGAATTGGCTGTTCGTATCGGGTACATCTTTCAGAATCCCTTCAATCAGATAAGCTATATCAAAGACACGGTTTTTGAAGAGCTCTGCTTCGGGCTGGAGAATCTTGGTGTGGAGCCTTCGGAGATTATTAGACGGGTTGAGGCCATCATCGACGAACTGGGCATAGGATATCTAAAGGATAAGAATCCCTTCGAGATTTCCGGCGGGCAGCAGCAGCGGGTCGCCCTTGCCTCGATTCTTGTTATGGACCCGGATGTGCTGGTCATCGATGAGCCGACGAGTCAGCTTGATCCTGTGGGTACCGAGCAGGTCTTTGCCATTATCGATCTGGTCAAGCAGAAGGGAAAAACAGTGGTCCTTGTTGAGCACAAGATAGATCTTGTCGCCGAATATGCCGACAAAATCATCGTCATGGATAAGGGACGGATCGCCTTTTCCGGACCGACCCGGGAAATTCTTTCCGACGAGCGGCTTTTGGACCATGATACCCAGATTCCCGTCTATGCGCGGATAGGCCATCGGCTTCGAAAGGCGGGAAACCCGGTGGAACGGATTCCCATCACCCATGAGGAGACGGTAGACCTTCTCCGGGATCTTATGAACCACAAATAGGTAACAATGATGCATGTAATTGAACTTGAAGATGTAAGTTTTTCTTATCCCGGCGGATTTCAGGCCGTCGATCACGTCAGTATGGGCTTTAATGCTGGCGAGGCGGTTGCTATTGTCGGACAGAATGGGGCAGGAAAAACGACGACGGTGAAACTGATGAACAACCTTTTTCAGCCGACCGAAGGAACGGTTTTCGTGCAGGGCAAGGATACGAGGGATTTTTCTACCGCCCAGATTGCACGAAAGGTAGGGTATGTGTTTCAGAATCCGGACGACCAGCTTTTTCAGTCTTCGGTTGAAAAGGAGGTCGTCTATTCACCCAAGATGAATAAGGTTCCGGAAGAGGAAAGTAAGAGGTGGATCGATCTGGCGGTTGAGCTCTGCGACCTGGAAGACAAAATGGAGCTCAACCCCTACGATCTTCCCCTCTCCATTCGAAAATTCGTCACCATTGCTTGCGTTATTGCAATGAACCCCGACGTTCTGATTCTCGACGAACCCACGGCGGGGCAGGATCTACATGGGCTGAATTTGCTGGCCCGTATTATCGAAGTCTTACAAAAGCGGGGAAAAACAATCATCACCATCACCCACGACATGGATTTTGTCCTGGAACATTTCCGCCGGGTCATTGTAATGGCCGACAAGCGGAAGATCGCCGATGGTGACGCCCGCGATATCTTCTGGGACATGGAGATTATGAAAAAGGCTTCACTGAAACAGCCGCCGGTCTGCAGCCTGGCACGAGAGCTCGGCCTGACCAGGGGAATTGTGACGCAACAGGAACTCTTGGATGCCATAGGCCAAACGGCAGATATTGTATGAAACAAAACGATACACTTTGTAGTTACTCACGTATAGCCGTTGTAGAGGCCTACGGCCTCTACCTGATGACCGGTATAGCCGCCGCTTGTATCGGGGCTTCTATGATTGCCTTGACCGGTTATTTTCAGGTCTCGGTGGCTCAGGTAGCGGCTCTCAGCTCGGCCTTTGCCCTGGGCCGGGTTGTAATGGTCTTTTTTTGCGGTATCATCACCGAAAAACTGGGGGTACGGAAGTCGTTCATGATCGGCTACCTCGCACTGGGAATCAATTTTATTTTTATGCCCCTGAACACCCATTACTGGCTTGCACTTATTCTCATGGCTATAGCGGGCATGGGTATGGGGTTTCAGGACAGTGGCTGCCCCGTTATTCTCTCCCGGGCTTTTCCGATGAATTACAGCGGTGCCATGAGCGCTGGGCAGGCATTTTTCGGGATTGGGAATTTTATTCCGCCGCTTACGATGTCGCTTCTCCTTTTGTCGGGATTGAGCTGGAAGGTGATGTTTTTCATCTTCGGCGGTATGACCCTTGCATTGTTCGTCGCCACTTTTTTTATGCCACGGGAACGCATACCGGATAATTCGGGCGAGCATGAACACGGCTTCTCTATGGCGTGGTTGAAGCGACAGGGAAAATTCTTTTTCGTCTTGTTTCTTACCAATTTCTTTTATTGCTCTCTGCTGAATATTGTCCATATTTACACTAATCCCTATGTTCTTTCGTTCGGGATCCATGAGAGCATTTCGGTAAATGTACTTACCATGTTCAGCGTCGGGGCCGTCATCGGCAGCCTTGCCTTTGTCCGCATTTTAAGGAGGGCCAGGCCGGTAAAGGTGCTGTTGGTAAACCTTGTTATCGCCTTTCTCTCTCTCTGCATTGCCATCATTTCGGGAAACATTATTGTCTTCTTCATCATGTTTACCGTAGCCGGTGCCTTCAGCGGTGTGCTTTTTTCCGTTTTGGTCACGCTGGCCACGAATGCTGCCCCCCGGCATACGGCGATGGCGGCAAGCCTGATCGGTTTTACGGGAGGGATTTCCGATATCCTCACTCCCCTGGCCGTGGGTCGGGTCGTAACCGTGGCATCGGTTCGCATTGCTTTTCCGTCGGTCCTGCTCGCCACCGCCATTGCCGTGGTCGGCGCCTATATGGTCATTCGTCTGCAGCCGCGGAAACAACAGGCTTGATACGTCGTATTTTTCTCTATTCAAGGAGGGTCCATAATGGGATATGAACAATCGAAGGAAGTACTGAACGAAAAGGGACAACAGTACCATATTGCCTGTAAGAAGGGGGATGTGGGACGTTATGTTTTGCTACCTGGCGACCCTTTCCGGACCGATGCTATTGCATCCCTGTTGGACGGCGCGCATCTGGTTGCCCATAATAGGGAACATAAAACCTGGACGGGAAAGCTCGACGGTGTCGATGTGTCGGTAACAAGCACCGGCATGGGCGGACCGTCGGCAGCCATCGCCCTGGAGGAGCTGATCCACTGCGGGGCCGATACCTTCATCAGGGTGGGAACCTGCGGCCGGATCTGTGCCGATAGTTTCGAAGAGGGGGCGCATGGGGTGATTGTAACCGGTGCGGTCCGGGACGAAGGAACCAGCCGACAGTATATCCCCATCGAGTATCCCGCCGTAGCCGACCGCGCGGTCGTCGAAGCCCTCGCCCGGGCTGCGGCAGACCTCGGCCATCGCTTTACCGAAGGTCTCTGCCAGTCCAAGGATTCCTTTTACGGACAACACGATCCCGACAGCATGCCCGAGGCTGATGCCTTGCATCGCCGCTGGAAGGCGTGGGAGGTCGGTCACGTCATGGCCAGCGAGATGGAAACCGCGGCCCTTTTTATCGTCTCTTCCATTCGCGGCTGCAGGACCGGGGCGATCCTTGCCTATGAGACGATGAATGGCCCGACCCTCGATGTGGCCTGCCTTGCAATCAAGCATTTGATCGCTGCAGACCTTCGCCGAGAAAAGGCTGGGGGAGTCTGATCATGGGAGGCTATCTTGTACGAAACTGCGATGTAGCAGATGTTGCAACTCTCTCTTTTCGACGCCAGGATGTCCTTATCGAAGGGATGAGAATTGCTAAGATCGCTTCCTCCATTCGCCCGACCGGAAATGAGACGGTCATTGATGCCGACGGGAAGATGTTGCTCCCGGGATTTGTCGACTGCCATAGTCATCTCCTTCAGACCTTCAGTAAGGGCTACCTGGACGACTATCCCATCGTCGACTGGCTGGTGAGGATGTACAAGATCGAAGAGGTGATGAGTGAGGAGGATAACTACTATGCGGTCCTTCTCGGCTGTCTGGAGGCACTTCGTTTTGGTACGACCACGATCAACGAGATGTGCGGGCAGCGCTATCTCGACTCTACCATGCAGGCCATTGAGGATTCGGGGATTCGGGCCACCGTCGGGCTTAGTCATACCGATATACCGGAAAATGACGTCACCCCCTTGTGGACGGTGGAGGAGAGCCTGAAAGAGTCCGAAGAACTTTTCCATCGCCACCATCTTCACCTTGAAGGCCGTCTGCGGACCTCTTGCGCCCCCTCGGGACTTCCCGCCTGCTCAAAGGAATTAATGCAGGAGCTTAAGAGCTTTACCCGCTCTCACGGACTTATCTTTCATACCCACCTGGCCGAGGGTCCGGTAGAGACGAAAAAGATCAGGGAGCGTACGGGCTGGGGCGAAGCCGAGGCCCTCTATCATTATGGTGTGCTGGATCGGGATACCCTCCTTGCCCACAGCATTTGGCTGGAGGATGATGAATTGGGCCTGATCAAAGAGAGCGGTTCTCATCCCGTCTATTGTCCGTCTACCAACCTGAAGATAAGCGATGGTATTCCTAAGGTTGATGCGATGCTCAAGATGGGTATCCCCGTTTGCCTCGGCTGTGACGGTGAGGCGAGCAGCTCCAACCGCGATATGGTTCTGGAAGCCCGGATAGGAGCCTATCTTCAAAAAGGCGCTTCCCTCGACCCTTCATCGATGGATCTTTCAACCACCTATACGATGATGACCAGATGCGGTGCCGAGGCGCTCAAGTATTCCGACCTCGGCGTAATCCGGGAAGGCACCCTTGCCGATTTCATCCTTGTCGATACCCGGGGCAATCTTGCCTTAAGTAACCAGAATACCCGGCTGAGCAATTTTCTGTATGCGGGAGGTGGCAGCGATGTGGACACGGTTTTTGTGAACGGAAGGCTGTTGGTACACGGGAAGGATTTTCTTTCCTTCGATATCCAAGCAGTTTTAGAGCGGTGTGAGACATTGCTTGCCGGTCTGGACAAAAAGATCCGGGGAATCTGAGAACACTATGCATGAAGGAGAAGTAGTTATGGGAAAGAAGAAGGTCGTTCTTGATGTTGATACCGGGACCGATGATGCCGTTGCAATTCTTTGCGCGGCGGCATCTGAGGCCTTTGACCTCATTGGGGTGACGGTCACTTGCGGTAATCTTCCCCTTGCCAATACCGTGGAAAACACCCTGCGGGTAGTTGCCCTAAGCGGCAGAGATATTCCCGTCTATGCGGGTTGTTCCCTTCCTATGGTGCGGACCCTCATGCCGGGCAGGGCACACGATGTCAGACTTCAGACCGTTTCGACGGTGGTCGACGGTGAGCAAATCTCTATTCACGAACCATCCTTTCCTCTTCCTCTCTCGCCCTATACCGTCCGAAAGGCTCATGCCTGCTCGTTCCTCGTCGACACCCTGCGTAATGCCGAGGAAAAGGTTACCATCATAGGGGTTGCCCCCCTTACCAACATAGCCGTTGCTCTGCGAATGGATCCTTCTATCGCCGCAAACATCGAAGAGATTGTCGTTATGGGAGGAAGCGTCGCTTCCGGTAACAGGACCCCCGCGGCAGAAGCCAATTTCTACGATGACCCCGAAGCGGCCCAGATCGTGCTCAAAAGCGGCTGTCCTGTCCGAATCTTCACCCTGGAAGCGACGGAACGTGTTCCCTGCGATCATCAAGATGCGGATGATTTTCGCAGCCTGGGCACTCCTGCCGGAACCTTTGTCGGCGATCTTATCGACCGCTTCATCCATCGTTGTACCCAGCTGAATATTTGCGATAACGGTCAAGTGACGATTCACGATGCCATAACGGTTTGCGGTGTCATCGACCCGACAATCGTCACCTCCTTAGGGGCTGCAGCCTGTGATGTCAATCTCGGCGGATGGGCCGACGGTGCTCTCATTGCCGACCAAAGAAGCTTTGCCTCCCGGGAAAGCAGCGTTCGCATCGTCTACGACATCGATAAAGAGCGTTGTGTGGATATGATGAAGGCCTGTTTGTCAAAGCTATAGTCCGTTCAAACGGCCGATACCATGTGCTGATAACACTAAAGGATCGATAAAAGCCCTGCCATGGCTAAGCCGAGGGAGCTGTTCTTGCCAGGGAGTCGATGTTTGCCATCGGAGTGACGGTAAGGCATAAGGAGTCCTTTTGCGATATCACCCAGATCACCACATCGCTCCCATGAATGGCGACATAAAGCCTGCTGTCCACACTGAGAGTGGAACCGATTGATGCGAGATTTGGTGTTCCGCCCGTGTAGACCCCTATCAACATACCCGCAACTTTCCAGGCCTCCTTTCCAAGTAGGTTGCCGAAAAGCAGAAAGATTGCAAGAGAACCGAGCACTTCAGCGAAAAGTGCTCCTGCCAGGGACCTGATGCCTGGGCCGGCAATGCTTTTCCAGGTATCGAGATGGAGGAACAAACCTACGGCATAGGTAACTACTACAGGGCCGGCTTTCTTGAGAAGCGGTGATTTTGAGGTGATAAGAAGGATAAGAGCGGAAATAAGCAGAAACAGCAGCCCCCAAAGGGCGGAAACGAGAGGTCCGTCCATGTCTTCCATTATGCCGATCATGTGGAAAAATGAAATGTGACATTGACGACGGCAGTGGGGTGGGGTACATTGCATACATCATGAGAAAGATGATATGTTTGGGACTCGTTCTGTTGTGTTCGATGCTTGTGCTGCTCTCTGGGTGCAGCGGCAGGGATTCTGTTTTACTGCGAGATGATGGGAGTGGTAGGATCGAGGCGCAGGTCGTTCTTCACCCTTTTTTCATTGCTTACCTTGATGATATTATTGCTGGTTTTTCTAATGCCGATCCCCATTCTATGGAGCTTTTTGATCTTCCTACCTTACGAGAGAGCATGGCGGCGATTCCCGGTCTGGAGTTGAAACGGGCCGTTACACCGAAGCGGGGCAGCTTGCTTCTTGATTTTGCTTTTGACGATGTTTCTGCCCTTTTCGCGCAGGATGAGGCTTCTCCTTTGGTCTTCACCCGACGTTCCGATGGAACAAGCGAAATGCAGTTTTCTCTGAATACCGATACCTGGCCGGCGGTACGCTCCTTTATTCCCATGAGCCAGGAAGATGGAGTTGAGACCTTCGGACCGCAGGACCCTCCTGTTACTCCGGAAGAGTATACGGATCTTCTGGTCTTTCTTCTGGAAGAGTATGCCGATGAGGATGCCGTCATTGCTATGATCAAATCACAACGTGTTGATCTTACCGTTCGTGTCGACGGAACTATTTCCGAGAGCCGCGGTTTTGATTCCGTTTCAGGCCGTGAGGCAAAAGTCTCGTTGCCGCTTTTGGATCTCGTGACTCTTCATAATCCTGTAGAACTGAAACTTGTTTGGAAATAAATGAAATTACAGGATGCTCGGACCCTGGCCCTGCTTATGATTATTCTTCTTGGGGTCACCTTGGCTGCAATGTACCCTGCCGTCAAGGTCTGGGAGGAGCATACCAGCTCAGATCGGGTCGATCCTGTCAATTTGTTTCGCCACTGGTCCGATCTCCAGCTTCTTACCTTTGCTTTTCTTGTCGCCGAGGTTCCTGCGGAACATTATGATGCTTTGAAGACCAGTTCCTTGCGCCTTACCATGGAATTGAATCGCGTAACCCACGATGAGGAAATTATCTCGATCCTTGGGCTCTCTACCCGGGGAGAGCGCCTGCTCGAGCTGCCTGCCCTCCTTTGGCAGGAGATTGAGGAGAAACTTTTCCCCGAATATGAGGCGCTGGCTGGCCTGGACGGTCCTGTGGGGGGACCCGCCCTGGAATACCTTAGGCGGGAAACTATTCGCCTCTACGATCCCTTCGGAAAAAGCCTTGTGGAACTCGCAGAGGAGGTCTCTCGGCTGTACGATTCCGAATTTCATGCCTTGAAGCGTATTTTTCTCATGATGCTTTTGCTTGTTGGTGTCATTCTGGTCGGCGTGCTTGTCTCTTTGCGTTCTCTGTTTGGGTTTCAGCGGCTGCAGTTGGGCGTTCTCGTTCACCATCCCGATCCTCTTTTCGTCCTCGGTAAAGACGGTAAAATCCTCTATGCGAACCCTGCGGCCAATCTCATTGTCAAAGAAGACAGTTATCGAAAGAGTGTTGAAGAGGTGGTTGACTTTGTCCCCGAAGCCACGCCCTTGGCAAATCAACAGATGCTGAAGGTTGGTAACGGAACCCGGCCGATTGTTCATCACGTGGATCGTATCTATTCTCAGCGGGGTACCTTCCTGGGTGAGGTCCATTTCCTGCGGGATATGACACAGTGGAATCAACTTGCGGCAGAGGTTCGCAGAAAGAGGGAGCTTGATCTTCTCTCCACTATGGCCGCTTCCTTTGCCCATGAGTTCAACAATACCCTTGCCGCCCTGGCCGGGAAGATTGAGCTCGGTTTGATAGAAGAAGATGGGGCGCTGAAGGTAAAGTGGCTCGGAGAGGCCAAGCGTTTGATCGGGCGGGCCTCTATTATGACGCGGGAATTAATCGCTTTTGGTTCAGGGGAAAGTGAAGAGCTCAAAGCGGTTACACTTGTCGAGGAGTTGGAGACTGCTGTACGGATTGTCTTTGAGGAGTGCCCCTTGGAATGTATCCTTGATATTTCCTCCATCGATGCCTCTTTCCATGCCGCGGATAAGGTCGGATTACAGGTAGTGTTGACTCAGGTCCTGCGTAACGCTGCCGAAGCGCATGTAGCTTCCTCCTGTAATCTTCCTGTTGAGGTCTCCGTGGTTCCCTCGGATAAAAAAAACGATGAGATCACCATTCTTGTTCATGATCGGGGACATGGGCTGCCCCATACCGATATCGAACGTCTTTTCGAGCCCTTTTACACCGAGAAGTGGAATCATAAAGGTCTGGGGCTTCCCTTTTCTCGTTATCTGGTTGAGAGGATAGGGGGAAGTATCACTCTCCATTCCCGATCGGGGGGCGGAACAACGGTGATGATTCGGCTGCCGGTGCGCTATGCTTGACAGCTGCGCTTTTCAAGCGATAAGGTGCTTACGTTATGAACGTAAAAAAGCAGCTCAGCGAAAACCTTGTTTCACTTGATCTTCCCGGAAAGACGAAGCGGGATGTTATCGAGGCCCTTGTGGATCTTGCCATGAAAAGCGGAAAGATCAGAGATCGTCAGGCCGCCCTGGATGCCGTGCTTGAACGGGAGGCCAAGATGTCTACCGGCATTCAATCCGGGGTTGCAATTCCCCACGGAAAATGTGCTGCCGTGGAGGAGCTTGTCGCCTGTGTCGGTATTAAGCGGGAAGGGGTTGATTTCAAAGCCCTGGATGGTGAGCCCAGCCTCATTTTTATTATGACGATAAGTCCTGTCAATAAAACCGGCCCTCATGTACAGTTTCTTGCCGAGGTTAGTAAGATCCTTCAAAATGAAGAAAGCCGCAAGGCGATGCTTGCTGCCACGACACCGGCACAGCTGCTCTCCCTCCTTTAGGAGGGGCCGCCGATGTTTTCAAATGATAGCAAACGTCCATTTGCCCTTGTTATAGTGCTGTTCTCTTCTCTGGCGGTTCCCGTGCTGCTTCTCGCCTCCGAATCGGTTGCCGAATCCGGTCCCTACATGACCCATCTCATGACGTTGCTGATTCTGCAGCTTTCCTTTATCGTGATTGCCTCCCGCTTCCTCGGTTGGATATTCAGCCGCTACCTTCGGCAGCCCAAAGTCCTGGGAGAGCTTGTCGCAGGGATGGTGGTGGGCCCCTATGCCCTAGGCAGGCTTCGGGTTCCAGTCCTTGATAGCCCTTTGTTTCCGCTCCCTGCGGGAACCTTGCCTGTTAGTCCGGAGCTTTACGGTTTTGCAGTTGTCGCTTCAATTGTCTTGCTTTTCTTTGCAGGGCTGGAAACCGATTTACCCACCTTCCTTCGTTTCTCGATGAAAGGCAGTCTTGTCGGTTTCGGTGGTGTTGTCGTTTCCTTTTTCCTTGGCGACATGGTTGCGGTGCTGTTTCTTCCTGCCGTTCACCGATTTATGCATCCGACGGCACTTTTCCTGGGAACCCTCTCTACCGCTACCAGTGTCGGGATAACTGCAAGGATATTGAGTGAAAAGAAAAAGATGTCGAGTCCCGAGGGGGTCACCATCCTTGCTGCTGCCGTACTGGATGATGTTTTGGGGATTATCCTCCTTGCCGTTGTTGTTGGTGTTGCCAAGGTTGCCAGTGCAGGAGGTCATGTTCACTGGGGTCACATTGGGATTATTGCCGCAAAGGCCTTTGGTTTCTGGTTGATCAGTACCGTGCTTGGTATCATCTTTGCGCCGAAACTGAGTCGGAGGCTGAAACGGCTGGAATCAATGGAAATGGTTGCCTCCGTCAGTTTCGGTATTGCTTTGTTTTTGTCAGGCTTGTCGGAAATGGCCGGTTTGGCTATGATAATCGGAGCGTATGTCGTCGGCTTGAGCCTAAGCCAAACCGATATCGCCTTTGAGATCCAGGAAAAGCTTCACGGCATTTACGACTTCATGGTTCCGATTTTTTTCGCCATCATGGGTATGATGGTGGATTTTTCCGCCTTACCTGCGGTGCTTGGTTTCGGGGCCCTCTACGTTTTAGTTGCCTTTGCAGGCAAGCTTATTGGTTGCGGGCTTCCCGCCCTTGCCACCGGCTTCAATGTACGAGGAGCCCTTCGTATCGGTGCCGGGATGTTGCCCCGAGGGGAGGTTACCTTAATTGTCGCCGGGATAGGCCTTGCTTCGGGGGCAATCGGTCCTGAAATTTTCGGGGTTGCCATCATGACGCTACTTGCTGCCGGCATTGCGGCACCCCCTCTTCTGATAAAAAGTTTTCATGGCGGTAGTGGTTATACAAAATCCCTTGATACGGGATCAGGTTCGATGAAAACCATTGAGTTGGAATTCCCGTCCAAAAGAATGGCCGAATTTGTGATCAGCGAGGTACTGAACGGTTTCCGGGGTGAGGAGTTTTTTGTCCAGCCGGTCGATCATAATCGGCAGCT
The DNA here is from genome assembly GCF_000378205.1 of Sediminispirochaeta bajacaliforniensis DSM 16054. Classification (NCBI taxonomy): domain Bacteria; kingdom Pseudomonadati; phylum Spirochaetota; class Spirochaetia; order Spirochaetales; family Spirochaetaceae; genus Sediminispirochaeta; species Sediminispirochaeta bajacaliforniensis. The sequence continues at coordinate 23,222 of NZ_KB899410.1, forward strand.
GTATAACCTTAGGAAGGACGATATTCAGATCACCCTGAAGCTGGATGGTACTGTGGTGCAGTTGTCTACCGTTGAGGAGCATGAACCTTTTGTACGGCTCCTTATGCTTGAGGTGCTGTTGGACCTGAAAGAGTTTGTTCAGTCGATTGAAAGCATGAAAAGTCCGGATATGATGGGTACCGATCTTCTGTTGGGGATCTTCGGAGAACCGACTTCCGGGAAGAGCATATAACAATAATGCGTCTTGATTAAGCGCGAGAAGCAGGAGGAGCAAAGTAGTGGGACAATTTAGGTATGCGGAACGGACGGAATGCATGGAGTCGAGCATTCTGCGTGAGATCCTCAAGGTCACTGCACAACCGGGGATGATTTCTTTGGCGGGCGGACTTCCCTCACCCGATGCCTTCCCCGTTGAGCTGGTAAAAGAGCTGTGTGATAAGGCTCTGACAACCTGGAAGGACTCAATTCTTCAGTACGGCACGAGCGAAGGGTTTGCTCCCCTGTTGGAGGCGCTTTCCGGTTATTTAAAGAACGATCGGCATATTGAAAGTGCCGAAACAGATCGTATCTTGGTCACCAACGGAAGTCAGCAAATTCTCGACGTCGTGGCAAAGCTTTTCATTATGCCGGGAGATAAGATTGCCGTTGAATCCCCTACTTATCTGGGGGCGCTTCAAGCCTTTAATCCCTATCAGCCTGTCTATGTCGATATCGCTACCGATGAAGAGGGGGTCATTCCGGAATCCCTGGAAGAGGTGGCAGTGAAAGAGAAGCCGAAGTTTTTCTACCTTGTTCCTACGTTCCAGAATCCCACGGGAAAATCCATCGGTTTGGAGCGACGAAAGGCCATTGCCGATATTGCGATCAAGCACAACCTGCTGATTGTTGAAGATGATCCCTACGGTGCGATTCGTTATCGGGGTGAGCCGTTACCACCGATCGCTTCACTTGCTTCCGATAATATTCTCTACTCCGGTACCTTTTCAAAAACATTTGCTCCCGGCCTCAGACTGGGATTTGTGACAGCCCCGAAGGATCTGATCTCCTGGATGGTAAAGGCCAAGCAGAGTATCGATTTGCATACCAGTACCTTCGTACAGGCCCTTGCCGCGCTCTACCTCGGAGAGGGGCACATGAAACGGCAGATTCCGAAAATTTGTGAACTGTATCGTCCGAAACAGGAGGCGATGCTTGCTGCGCTGAAAAAACACTTCCCTTCTTCTTTCTTTTTCACCGAGCCAGAAGGTGGAATGTTTGTCTGGGCGGAAGGCCCCGAAGGTTTCGACAGCCTTGCCGTTTATGAAAAAGCCATTGAACGGAAGGTCGCCTATGTGCCCGGTCGTTTCTTTTATACACGAAAGGAAGACGGGGCCGGTACCATACGCCTGAACTTTACCAACAGTACGGTGGAGCAGATCAATTCCGCCGTTGCCACTCTCGGCGATCTCTTCGCCGAACAAGTCTAACAATCTGTAACAATGAAAAAGGGCTGTCCTGCATAGCCAATGCAGGACAGCCCGACCCCCTTTATTCTCCTCCTTTAACAAAAAAACAGTCGAGGATTAGAGCATAAACAAAAGTTCCTCATAGTTAGGGAACGGCCATGCATCCCTGGGCAGTGCCTCTTCAAGGGCATCTCCAGCCGCTCTCAGGGTACTCATGGCGACAAAAACATCAAACCGATAGCTTCTCGCCTGTTTTGAGGGATCGGCTATGCTCTGGGCACTTTTTACTTTTACTTCAAGTACATCGGCAGCTGCGGCAAGTTCCTCGGCTTTTTCCACGAGGTAGGCAAGTATCTCGCGCTGGCGCTTCATGGGAAGCTGAGAGTCGATACTACCCACCCGTCCGATCAGTTCCGCAGTTTCTGCGATGTAACGATTGACCGCCGGATAGATAGACTGCCGTGCCATGCGGAGCATGATTTCAGCTTCAATGTTAATCTTTTTACTGTAGCTTTCAAGATAAATTTCATGTCGGCTGAGAATTTCTTCCTTACTGAGAATACCGTGTCGGCTTAAAACGCCGATATTACTGTCGTCGGTAAGCCGCTCGATCGCCTCAACGGTGGTTGCAATGTTGGGAAGACCTCGTTTTTCGGCTTCTGCAACCCAATCGTCGGAATAACCATTCCCGTTGAATACAACCCGCTTGTGATTGTTGTAGCTCTCTTTTACCAGTTCGGCGATAGTCTTGGTTTTGTCCGTATCCTTTGCGGTTTCGAGCCGTTCGGCAAAACCCGCGAGAACATCGGCAACAGCTGCATTTAGAAAGGTGTTGATTTCCGCAATCGAGGCGCTGGAAGCTGCCATACGGAACTCAAATTTGTTTCCGGTAAAAGCGAAGGGGCTTGTTCTGTTCCTGTCGGTCATGTGCTTGGGAAACTTCGGCAGGCTTGTCTGGCCGATGATCATCATCTCGCCTTCACGTGCTTTTACTGTTCCACCGCCAGAGACGGCTTCCAGGATATCGCTGAGCTGATCGCCGAGGAAGATCGAAATAATCGCGGGCGGTGCCTCGTTTGCACCGAGGCGGTGATCATTTCCTGTATTTGCCGCAGAGACCCTCAGCAGGGGCGCGTAACGATCCACAGCTTCGATAACCGCAGCGAGGAAGAGCAGAAATTGGGCGTTTTCATGGGGACTGTCACCAGGCTCGAGAAGATTGATACCATCGTCGGTGGCAATCGACCAGTTGTTATGCTTTCCAGAACCGTTGACACCTGCAAAGGGCTTCTCGTGAAGCAGTACGACCAAACCATGGCGAAGGGCCACCTTGCGCAGAGTGTCCATCACGAGCTGGTTGTTGTCGGTAGCAACATTTGCACTTGCAAAAATAGTTGCAAGCTCGAACTGGTTCGGAGCAACCTCGTTGTGCTGGGTTTTTGCGGAAATACCGAGCTTCCACAGTTCATAGTTCAATTCCCGCATGAAATCGGAAACCCGTTCCTTAATTGAACCGAAGTAATGATCGTCAAGCTCCTGTCCCTTGGCGGGCATGGCGCCGAAAAGGGTCCGGCCCGCAAGGATGAGGTCGGGGCGTTTATCGTACAAACTCTTATCGACCAGGAAGTATTCCTGTTCCGGACCAACAGTGGTGAATACATGCTTGCTGGAGTCGTTTCCGAGGATTTTCAGAATGCGCAGGGACTGCTTTTCAATCGCTTCCATGGAACGAAGCAGGGGGACCTTTTTATCCAGGGCTTCTCCCCTAAAACTGATAAAGGCGGTGGGGATGTAAAGGGTGACCCCTGTTCTATCTTCTTTCAGGAAGGCAGGACTCGTTGTGTCCCAGGCTGTATAACCTCGTGCTTCAAAGGTCGCCCGGAGGCCGCCGCTGGGGAAACTGGATGCATCCGGCTCTCCCATGATCAGCTCTTTTCCAGAGAACTCCATGATGACCTTACCGTCGGAGGTAGGACTTATGAAGGAATCATGCTTTTCGGCAGTCAGCCCCGTCATCGGCTGAAACCAGTGGGTATAGTGCGTTGCACCCTTTTCAATTGCCCAGTCCCGCATTGCGCTGGCAACGACCTCGGCAATCTCAAGGGTTAAGGTCTGTTCACCCTTCATAACCGCCTGTAATTCCTTAAACACCGACTTGGGAAGTCGCTGCCGCATGACACTTTCGCTAAATTGGTTAGACCCGTAAAGCTCGGTAAGAGGGGTCTTGGTGAAATCGATGTTTCCGTTTGCCATTATTTCCTCCGAAGTTATTTCTATCGCTTGTGTATATTGTATTGCAAAAATCGTGCCATTCTATGTGTTGCTTTTTGTAATTTATTTACGGAGAAAAAGATAAAATGATTAAGCCATAGGATGGCACCTAAAAGTAGGGGATTTTACCTACGAAAATGTAATACCGACATTATTGTATTACATTTTCGTAGTCTATTCTGAGATTTGGTCCGAAGGGCAGCAGTTGGCAGATTCTTCCGGTTGCACCTTGAACTTTTTTACGAAGGCGTCCGGTCGATAGCTCATCTTTGCCTGGCGGAGTCCGGGATCTCCGAGATCCTGTTCTCGATTGATATAACAGTAATGACGGGGAAGCATGGAGGCGAAAGAACGGTTGATAAATTGATAGATTCCTTTGAAATCGTCGTTGGCCTTTTCGAAATGCACAGCGAAGGCCTTTCCTTTTGCCAGGGGTTCGCCCAGAGAGTAGGCTGCTGGGCTTCCGTCGACATAGGTAAGACAGCCGATAAGACCCAGCTCTTCCATCATTTCGAGAGCCTCCTTTGCCGCTTCAAAATCGCCTGGGTCCTCGCGCTCTTTCCTCCATGCATCAAGGATGGTCATGGCATCGTTGCGATTCTCCTTGTCGATCCACTTTTCTTCATAGGCATAACTATTAATAAAGGCGTTCACGAGATTTCGCTTTTTGTGGTATTTCCTGCCTGCAAGGGTTGCAAGGTTCTTCCTCAGATAAAGATAATCAAAGTTTTCTCTATCCTCACAGACACACAGCCCCTTTTGTTCCAGATTGATCCGTTCTTTTTCCGCATACTGCTCCGGCAAATTCTTTAAATACTGATGTTCGGAAAAAAGAGCGCGGAGGGTCTCTCTATCGTCCGGAATACCACAGGGAAGCATAAAAAATTTTCCTGACTCACTTGTTCCGCTTATCACAAGATGATTATCCGGCAGCCTGCTCAGTCGATAGCCGTATCGCTTACGAAAGAGGAAGAGCCCTGCAAACGTGAATTCCGATATCCCGTCCTTGAGGAGAGAAAGCCCGGGATGAAGCTCGCCTCTCATTGATAGATCGATTGGTGCAAAGACCGGGTATTGTGGTATGCTCATATCGATAAAGATACTAAAGAGATCATTCCTGATCAATAAAAACAGAATTGCCTATCGTGGATCGTAACGATATAGTGATGATATGAGTACAAAACTACAAAGCGAGCTGAAGGAAGAACTCCTTGAACGCTTCCTTCGTTATGTAAAGATTACCACCATGAGTGATCCCCATGTCGAAACCTTGCCTTCGACCCCGGGACAGTGGGATCTCCTCCATCTGTTGAAACGAGAGCTCGGTGAACTGGGAATAGCCGATGTCGAACTTGATCAGTGGGGGCACCTTGTCGCTCGTGTTCCCGGCAATCGCCGAAATGGTGAGTTCCCCACCATCGGCTTGATGGCTCATGTCGATACCTCTCCGGATATGAGCGGTGTCGACGTGAAACCGCAGGTTCACCGTGATTACGACGGGAATGTCATATCCCTTACGGAAGGATACATCCTCGATCCCGTTTCTTATCCCGAGCTTCTGCAGTGCAAAGGGGGGACCGTCATTACTTCCGACGGAACAACCCTTCTTGGTGCCGATGACAAGGCCGGGGTTTCAGAAATTATGACGGCCCTCTCCTGGCTCCTTGCTCATGATGAGATCGCCCGTGGAGATCTTGAGATCGTTTTTACTCCCGATGAGGAAACCGGCAGAGGCCTTGATAGGTTTGATCCCTCCCTCCTTAAAGCCTCCTGTTGCTATACCGTGGACGGAGGGGAGCGGGGCATCATCGAGGGGGAGTGTTTTAATGCGGCTGTCGCAAGGGTTTCTTGTGTCGGCAAGGTGATCCACCTTGGTACCGCCCGCGGCAAGCTGGTCAATGCCGTTGCCATGGCGTCGGCTTTTGTCTCGATGCTTCCCCGGAACGAGAGTCCTGAGGCCACCGATGATCGCTACGGTTATTATGCGGCCCTTGAAATTTCCGGGGATCTCGACAAGGCCTATGTCGATGTCTATTTGCGGGATTTTGAGACGAGCGGTATGGAACGAAGGATCGGGGCCCTTGGCCATTTTGCCAAAGCCGTTGAGGAGGCCTTTCCCGGAGGAAAGGTTGATGTCGACGTTCGAAAGCAGTATGCAAATATGCGGGAGCATATTGCTGCAGATCCGCATATCATGGAACTCCTGGAAACGGCCGTTGCGAAAAGCGGTGTCGAGCCTGTCCGGCAGATCATTAGAGGCGGTACCGACGGTTCCAGATTAAGCGAGATGGGCATCCCTACACCCAATATTTTTACCGGCGGTCACAATTATCACAGCCGTTTCGAGTGGGCGTCCCTTGAGATCATGGCGGAGGCTTGTGAAACACTTATTCACCTGGTCTCACTTTGGGCCGAACAGAAAGCAACAAAGGGCGCTGTTTGAATCTTGGGATTCTTTGTGCTACGTTTATCTTCGAAGGGTTATAGGGGGTACCGTGAATGAAACGGCTTGTCTGCTTGTTGTTCTTGACACTGGCGATGACGGGAATAGTATTCGCCGGGCGGCTGAGCGGTGAAATAGTCTATCTGGACGGAACGGTCGATGTCTACCGTGACGGTAAGAAACTTGAGTGGCAGGATGTGGATATCGGTTTTTATCTTGAGCCCTACGATACCCTTGAAACCGGAAAAGACGGCAGTGCCGAAATCGATGTCGTCACCGCTTCTGGGACATCTGCTGTTGTTCAGGTTCTTCCCGATACGGCCTTTTATCTTACCGATGATGCGGTGGGTGGAAAACAGCAGAGCAGTTTCACCATGATGAAGGGGAGCCTCTCCTTTCGTGTCCATAAACTTACCAGCAACGAGAGTTTTAATGTTCGTACGGAAAGTGCCGTCATGGGAATCCGTGGGACCAGCTTTGACGTGGCATCCAGCCCTGAGGGGGGAATCCTTGTCCTCTGTGACGAAGGGGCCGTGGAATGTGCCGATCCTCAGGGGCGCAGCTTCTATGCAAAACCCGGGCAGGTAGTGGAGGATGTTCCCGAAACGGAGATTTCCGCCTTTGCGGTTGCCCGGGAGGATCTGGATACCTATAAAAGTTATTGGATATCCAAACGGATGGATGTTTTTAAAAACGGGGCGGATACCTTTATCCGCGGTTATGCCCGTCAGTACCAAAACTACTATCCGAAATTTGAGGAGGCCTACCGTCTTCTTGCCGCAAACAGGGCACTTCTTGAACGATACGGTAAGGCTGGGACAACTGCCACCGGTACCCTTTTCCAGGTGAAGTCAAAGATAAGTCCGTCCGTTATCAAGATGAGGAGTATCCTGCCGCTTTTCGAACAGCTTTTTTACCGGCTTGATGTACTTGCGGCCTATCATGAACAGGGAATCGGCAGGACCAACATCGATAATACTCTTTCGTCCGCCCAGTTTTTTACCCGTTTCGGAAAAAGTTATGCCGAAACGAAACTGCAACTCTCCGATGTTCGCTATCTGTTTAAGCTCTATAAGGAAATCGATGACGCTACCGGTGGAGGGGCGTCTGGGCTTCTTGATAATCCCTTTTCACTGGAAGGTACCGGCCATTTTGGGGGTAAAATTAGTTTTTGATGTATTAGATGTTTTTGCCTGTTTACCCTTTTTTGTGCTATAGTACGAATAGGAAGGATTATGTGAATAGGCTTCGTTCCATTATAGTGCTCTCGTGTGTTGCTTTTTTATGTGCCGGTTGCGGTGATGCGGATCTTTTTTCCCCTTTCGGTGATGACAAAGTGGAAAGTAGGTATATTGATCTCTCGGTCGAGGCCGGTGCCGTTCTTATGCCCGGCGCTGTGATTGAAATCAGAAAAAAGGGTGAGTGGCAGACTTTGCCTATTCCTGATCGAATGCTCGTCACCATCCTTGATCGTGATAGTCGAAGTGTCGGGAGTGCCGAGTTTACTCAGGAGCTTTTAGATGATGAGCTGCCGCCCGTTACTCTGGAAGAATCCCACAGGGGGTATCACCTCCTGCGATATGAGCTCTTTGATGCCGAGAATCAAATCATAGAATCAGGTGAGATTCCTTTTTTTACCGAATCCTATCTTCCTGAAATACCTTTCATCAATATTGTTCCCGCTGCCTCCCTCGAGCCCGGAACATACGGCCTTCTTTTTACCAATGTGGGAGAGAATCCCGATTTTTTTCTGCGGTGGAGTCTCGAAGGCGAGCCCTTTGCCTTCGGCCTTGCCGGTGACTTTAAGGATGGGGCTCTTTTGACTGCACCGGGACGTGATGGTGTGTATACGGTTTTGCTGGAACTTTTCCCGGAACCTCCTCCCGAAAATTGTGCCGGGGATTATCCTTTTTCATCTCCCTTTTACCGCACGATGGAGTTCTATGTCGATTCTACCGCCTCCACGCCTGGGAGCGATCTGTTTCCCGACGGAAGTCATGAAATTTTGTTCCATTTTTACGGAAGCTTGGATCCCGCCTCGAACACCCTTTCTTCGGAGATTCGGAGGCGGGGAACCCCCCGGCCTTTTGTCAGGAACGGGACCTTCGGGTACCGTTTTGCAGTCGGGGATCGGCTTGAGATCGATTTGAAAGCTGCGGAAGATCGATCCTCAATTACTATCGATCATATATTCGAACCGCTGGAAAAAGATGCCGATACTTCTGTTTGGGAGCTTACGAAAGATGGGGAGATCGTATTGAGTGCCGGACGTGATTCCTCTTCCATTCCCTATATACTCCTGCCTGCCCGGAAGAAGGAGGTCCAATCGCCTGAACGGCTCTCTGCGGGGATTGCAGCCATCCCCTCGTCCATCGTCGGTTGGAGCGTCTCTCTTGATGGAAGGCGTTTGGTGGTTTCCTGTTCGATTGATCATCATGTTGTGAAAACGTGGGAGGATTCGAGTGACGGCTTTGACCTTGCGGCTCCTTTGGCCCTCTGCATAGGGGGGCAGGCTCCTCTCTTCTTGGATGAATTGGGAGTGCACGTTTCGGTTCGTAACGGAGGAGTGCAATAGCTAACTTTCATGCAATAATCCTTCTTCCACGTTGAAATTTTAAGATTCTGCCTATATTATTTAGATGGAAAACTTTGAGGAGGAGCTCCATGAAATCTCGACGTTTGTCGGCTTTACTGCTTGCCGTCTGTATGATGGCAATGTCCCTTTCTGCACAAGAAATTTCCGAAAAAAAAGATATTGCTGTCTTCAGTCTCAGTTATGCAGATTGGAGCATACCTTCCGGGGCTCTTGGTCTGGTCGACCAGGCCATACAGAATGTTTTTGTTGGGTTGGGACGATTTAACATCTACGGGATGACCTATCGATTAGAGGCCGGCGATATTCAATCCTTTATCGATCAGGTGAAAAAATACAAAGAGGAAAACGTCAAAATCCCCGAAGAGGTCAGGCTTGGAGAAGCAACCTTTACCGAGGCTGATTTCAATAAACTTGTCGGTTCCTTCATCGTCGTTATCCCGGTAATGAGCTACTACGATGTTCGCAATGACGAAGGCACCTATGAAGCCGATATTCAAACCTCCTTTACCTTTGTCAATGTCGAGGAGGGGAAGGCCTTCGCGAGTTTTCAGATCGATACTTCGGGGTCGGGAGACAGCCAGAAGGAAGCGGTAAAAGGTGCCGTTGACGCCATCCCCATGCAGCTGCAGTATAAGCTTCGCAGCGTTCCTGAATTTCAGCTGAAGACCGGTATTATTGATATTGTGGGAAGAGAATATATTATCGAATTCGGCAGGAACATGGGCGTCCAGGTCGGTGATGAGTTTGCCATTGTCGAGACAAGGGTTCTTCCTTCCGGTCGTCAGATGTCGAAGGAGACCGGGTTGATTGTTGTAAAATCCGTCGACGAAGAAATCTCCTCGACCCGGGTACGCTATAGTAATGGGCGGCCGAATGTGGGGGAACAGCTGAAGGAGATTCCACGACTCGGTGTTGAGCTGTCCGGATATCTTGATATCCTTCAGTCTTCCGATTCTGACGAGGAGATTTTTGCTATTGCTGGCTTGCGGTCGGTTGCAAGTCGTGGTTTCTATTCGCTGAGGCCCGTGGTAGGAGTAGAGGTTCCTCTTGGCGACTCGTTTGCTATCTGGTTTCCGGTTAACGCCTATGTCGGTGCCGAAGCCAACTGGATGTTCGGGCGGCTGAGCATTAACCCCAGTGCCGTCGTCGGTGCGGGGTTCCTTGTTCCTATCAACGGCGACGAGGATTATGAGTACTTCAGCAGCATCGGTTTTACCGGGCTTGTTGAGGCACAATATCTTTTCAAACAGAACATGAAATTTTTCCTTCGTACGGGATATACTTTTTATCAGGCCTTGGTCCTTGAAGACATTAATCCCAACGATTACAACGGTGTTGTCTTGGGCGGCGGCCTGACCTTCAAGTTGTAGCAGGAGCAAATAGATGAAAAAGAAAAACAGTATTGTGAAAATCGGAGCCGCGTTCTCCGTTGTTTTCGTACTTCTTCTGGCGGGTTGTGCCAGCACTGGTGGAGGGCCTGCAGCGTCCGGCAAACAGGCGGCTGCTTCCGCCACACCGGTTCCTTCGCCGGTCTATTACGGCAGCGGCAGTGGAGCCACTCAGACCGAGGCGATGAACCAGGCTAAGATTGCGGCGGTGCGTAAAGCTTCGGCCGATCTGCTCGGCGTTGCCGCCGCGGCAGCAAAACGAGATGAAGTTGAGACGGCTCTTTTTGGCAAGGGCGGCGTCAATGCATATGTGTACAATGATTCCATGGAGATTATCGACCGTGGGGGATCGGATGGCGATTTTTCCTTAACCCTTGGTATTAAAATCAACCTTGAATCTGTTGCTGCGGTCCTCCGTGGCGCCGGCATCTACGGCGGACAGGTGTTACCCCAGGGGGGCGAGGTCGCTCTTGTCGATCAGCCGAGGCCTGCCATTTCCGCTCCGCAGCCTGCAACCGCAACTACCGAAGCTACCCCTTCCGCCGGACAGGAAGAAGTTCCTGAAGAGGCGTCTGCTTCGACGTCCGGCGAGATCGATCCGCAGGAAGCCGCATTAATTCAGGATATCGTAGGTAATCTCAGTTACATGGTCTACTACGATGAAGAAAGCGTCACCGATCAGTTTCTTGCCACCACCGCGGTCGGTATGGCCAACAAGTATCTTGCACAGAACGGTATGAACTATGTCGACTTGGAGCAGATCGAACGGCTCAAGAAGGACCAGGAGATGGCCTATGAGGAAGAGACCGGACAGTCCATCTCGATGATTCAGTGGATCGCAAATAAACTTAATGCAGATATTTACATTGAGATTGCCGTCGATGCGAATTCGGAAACCAAGAGTGGCCGTTATTACGGCAGCGCAAGTGTAAACCTGAAGAATTTCGATGCCTCTACCGGGAGTGGCAGGGGAACTGCTTATTATCAAACCGTACCTCCTGCCATGAGCACCGTAAGCGAGAAGGATGCCCTCAACAACGCCGTTGCTTCGGCCACCTATAACGCAATACAGAAGGCGATCGAACAGGCGCAGTTGTATACCCGACAGGAGCTGAGCCAGGGAATTAAGTATACGTTGGTGATTCAGAATACGCCCGACTCCAGAATGATGAGGAACTTTGAGAAGAAGATAGAACGCAAGGTCAAGAATATCCGAAAATTGAGCTATGCTCCTGAAGAAAGTCGGTATGAGGTGCGCCTTATCGGGCGTATTACCGATCTCGAAGATTTGGTCTACGATGCAACCGAAGGGGTTTCCGGAATGGAAGGAACCTTCCTTGTGTTTCAGCGGGGTAATTCCATCACTTTCGATACAGGACTATAAGATGAGAAAGATGCGCAAAACGAGTTTTATTCTTTCGGGATTCATTATTCTCTCATTTCTCTTCGGCTGTGCTTCTTCGGGCTCCGATAGATCGGGAAGCGATCGCCCTTCATGGGTGATGACGCCTCCTGCGGATACTTCCGACGAGGTCTTTTTTGTCGGTTCCGGTTCGAATCCGGACGGTGATGAGGCCGCGGCCCGGCAGGCGGCTACCGGCGATCTTGTTGCATCGATTACCCGCTTCCTTGGTGTAAAGGTAACCGCCGATACTACTGTTGAAGCGAAGGATACCCTTGATTCGTTTACCACGAGCCTCGAGCAGACGATCAAGGAGAGCAGCAAGGCCCAGATAGGTGATTTTCGCATTCGGGATACCTACAGCGAGAAGCAGGGTGGGATTGCAAATGTCTATATTCTTGCGGCCTATGACAAGGAATCCCTCTTAAAGGAGCAGGCCCGGATTCAGGCTGTCTTTGCAGAACAGCGCGAGGCCATCTCCGGCCCCGAAGCCGAGGGCGATTCACTTGCTTCTTCCGGTTCCTGGTACCGGGCTGCAGTCAAATATCTTGAAGCCGCATTGGCTGCCTCAAGTTCCGAGGTGGATAATGCCGCCATCAAGTACGAGCGAAACATGAATAAAGCGCGGAGGGCGGTTCAGGCGATTACCATTGTTCGCTTGAACGACAACCTTTCGGCTGATATGAACAAACCCTTTGGGGAGGGGTTTCGTGCCAAGGTTTCTTCCGAGGCAGGGGCTCTTTCAGATGTTCCTGTGAGGGTGACCTATAAAACCTTGGGGCGAAATAATCGGACGCAGATACAAGTCGAGACGGTAAAGAGCGGATCCGGCGGTGGAGTGGAATTTCTTCCTCCTCCTCCCGATTTTGTCGGAAAAGAGACCCTTTCCATGGGTATCGATCTTTCGGATGCGCTTGAGAGTTTAGAGAATGTACCGGATGCCCTCTATCCCCAACTTGAGGCCCTCGAACAGCTGATCGGGACAAAAGAGGTAAGCTTTTCCTATACCGTGGAAAGCCGGGCGAAGGAGGTCGCTACGGCGGTCATGATCGTCGATGTCGATAACGGCGGGAATGCCACCGGACGGACGGAGACGGCTTCGGGGCTCTTGGAGGCCCTCAGCAGCCAGGGCTTTAAGGTCGGAACCGTTACCCCCTTTTCGAACCTTCAGGGTTCCAGCGATGCGGCCGTTATCAGAAATGCCGCAACTAGCTTCGGAAATCAGTACGGAAGAATCATCTTCGGTACCGTCGGAATCAGCGATTTTCGAGAGGGAGACGGCCGTTTTACGGTAAAGGTCTCCGGAGACATCAAGGTTGCCGACCTTTCGAGTGGAGATATCCTTTACTCGTCCGGAACAAAATTCAAGACGGCTCTTGGCAACAATGCTCAGAGTGCGATGAGTGCCGCTTTTAAACAATTCGGTAAGATGATCGGCGATTCCATGGCCAACAGCCTGCCGTGATTTTCGTTTTAGAAAACCTTCTCGACCCCGAAGTTCTTTAACTGAATTTCGGGGTCGTTTGTTATGAGGCCGTCCACACCCCTATGAAGAAGCATTTTCCCGCTGGCGGGATCGTCGACGGTCCAGGGAATTACGGCACGACCTTCAACCCTTCGGTACCATGCCGTGGCAAAGGGGCCCGCTTGATAAAAATCCGGTTTGAGAATTGGGGTCGAGGCAATGACTTTACCGAAACCTCGGCGGAGAATTGCGGGAACCGCCTTGTCGTTGCTGTAGATAATTGCAGTGGGAATCGACTTGCTTCGCTTCCTTGCTGCGATGAGAGGAAATGGATTAAAAGAGGAGAGTATGCACCGCATCTCCAGTCCTGATTTCTCGATAACGTCGACGACGGCCGAGGCCAGCCCACTATCCCCCCGTGTTTCATCCTTTAATTCGATATCGTAATAGAAACGATCGGAAAAGGTTTCGAACAGCTCTTGCAGTGTTATTATAAGCTCACCTGTAAACTCGGGAGAAAACCAACTTCCGATGTCGGCACGCCTGAGATCGTCCAGTCTGCAGGCCTCTACAACTGCCTCGATGCCTGCGGTTCGTTTGAGGTTGTGATCGTGTATAACGACGATCTTTCCGTCCTCTGTGAGGTGGACATCCAGTTCGATACCAGGTATGTGAAGATCGGCGCAGAGCCTGAATGCGGACATTGTGTTTTCCGGTGCTCTTGATGAATAGCCGCGATGGCCGAATAGAAGGGGGCGTAATGCTTGCTGATTAATAAAGTGGTCTTCGGAAAACTGTGCTAAGGCGTATGGTTTCATTTGTTCTCCTCCATGCTTCGCTTCAACTCTTCCAAAGCGGCCTCTGCGTCGGCATTGCGTTGGAGCTCGGCAAATGCCTCGCTTTCCGAGCCGATATTTCCTGCGAGGGCGTCAAGTCTTCTGACAAGGGCCTCGGCATCGGTGGAGAGAAGCCTTTCAGGTGCATTACTTTTCCATAACGTTTTTGCTTCTTCCACATCACGGGAAAGAAGACTCGCCTCTACCTCGAGCTTCTGGATTTCCGTTTCAAGTTCACTGACCCTTTTCTTTGCAGCCTCGGCAAGCTCTTTTTTTCCAGAATTTTCGGCGAGATCGACCCTTGAGAGCCATGTTTTCAATTCGCTTTTCTTGCCTGAAATGCTCTTTTCCAAACGCTTCGCTTCTGTGGCGATGCGAAGGGCATATTCCCTATCCGCATTCATAGATAAATGATACCACGGGAAATAAAACAGGTCGAGACCGACGGCTAATGGCCTCTCGGCAGCTTGTATACACGCCCCGCTTCGGGGTATCGTCTTTTTATGCAAAGCACACAGCAAAATGATACCATACGGAATATTGCAATTATTGCCCATGTCGATCATGGGAAAACCACTTTAGTAGATGCTATGTTTCAACGAAGCGGAGTTTTTCGGGCCGGTCAGGAGGTTGCAGAGCGTGTCATGGATCGGCTCGACCTGGAGCGGGAGCGAGGGATTACCATTGAGGCGAAAAACTGTTCCATCGAATGGAAAGGCCTTCGTATCAATATTATCGATACGCCGGGGCATGCCGATTTCGGCGGCGAAGTGGAGCGGGCCCTGTCGATGGTCGATGGGGCCGTTCTTTTGGTCGATGCCGCGGAGGGGCCTCTTCCTCAAACACGGTTCGTCCTTTCAAAGGCACTGAAGGCGGGGCTCTCGCTTATCGTTGTCATCAATAAGATCGATCGCCAGGATGCACGTCCTTTGGAGGTATTGGATGAGGTGTATGACCTGCTGATCGATCTTGATGCGGGAGATCATCAGCTTGAATTCCCGATTCTCTATGCCGTTGGAAGAGACGGTGTGATAAAAAGAAGTCCCGATGGGGAGGATGAAAAGCTCGATCTTCTTCTTGATACCATTGTTGATCATATTCCTTCGCCGTCGGTTGATATGGTGGGACCCTTTCGTATGTTGGTTTCCGATTTAGGCTATGATGACTATCTTGGACGTCTTGCCGTAGGAAAGGTATACGGCGGATCTGTCCAAGCAAATGAGGCTCTTGCCTGTATCGGCCCGGACGGAAAGGCCAAGCCCCTTCGGGTGACACGTCTGCAGTCCTACAGGGGGTTGGTTCTATCCGATGTGACAGAAGCGAAGGCCGGGGAGATCATCGTACTTGCGGGGATCGAGGATGTTCATATCGGTGATACTGTCTGTTCCAAAGATAATCCTGTACCCCTGAAACGGATCACCGTGGATGAACCGACGGTTTCCATGCGGTTTTCCGTAAACAACGGGCCCTTTTCCGGTAAGGAGGGAAAGATCGTTCAGGGGACGAAAATCTTTGAACGTTTGGAAAAGGAAACGCTCACAAATGTCTCTATGCGGGTGAGTCGGGGGGATGATCGCGATAGTTTTATTGTTCAGGGGCGGGGCGAGTTTCAGATGGTTATTCTCATTGAAACTATGCGTCGCGAAGGATTTGAATTTTGTGTGGGTCGTCCCCATGTTATTTTTCACCAGGAAAATGGGAAAAAGATGGAACCGATAGAGCATCTTTTTATCGATTGTGCGGATCCTTTCACCGGTGTTGTGACCGAAAAGCTTTCAAGGCGAAAGGGGCGTATGCTCAATATCACCAGCCACGAAAATGGTCGTGTCAGGATCGAATTCTCGGTTCCCAGCCGGGCACTCATCGGATATCGTGATGAATTCCTTACGGACACAAAAGGAACGGGGATCCTCAATAGCTATCTCTCGGGGTACGAGGAGTACCGGGGAGATTTTACCGGCCGATTCACCGGCTCGCTTGTTGCCGATCGTGAAGGTACATCGGTCCCGTATGCACTATTTAACCTTGAAGCTCGTGGAACGCTCTTCGTTGTTCCGAAAGATCCTGTTTATGAAGGGATGATTGTCGGTGAGCATAATCGCGAAAACGATCTGAATGTCAATCCTACCAAAACCAAGAAACTTTCAAATATGCGCGCCTCGGGAAAGGACGATGCGGTGATTTTGACACCGGTTCTTCCCATGACCCTCGAACGGGCGGTTCAGTTTATCCGTGAAGATGAGCTTATCGAGGTAACGCCGAAATCAATTCGTCTGCGAAAAAAAGAGCTTTCTGCGGCTCGTCGCAAGATCGAAGATAAAAGGGGGCAGTCTTAAGCCTATGACACCGCAAAAGCGTTGCTATTTTCCCACGATAAGCTCTCGTTCCTGGCAGCATCCGGCCGATACTGCCGCCTTGGAGGCTCTGAAAAAGATCCCCGGTTTAAGCCAGGTAACCAAAGCGGTCCTTTCCATCACCTCGGACCGCTCTCTTCGGCTTTTTTTTCTCGGGTCAGCCGTTCGTGTCACCGAGCGGCAGTTCCCCCGCATACATGCATTGGCAAAGGAAGCTTGTTCTGTCCTGGATTACGACGACAAGCTTGATATATTCGTTACCTATAATCCCGCGATGAATGCCGGAGCGGTCGGTGTCGACCGCCCCTTTGTTACCCTCAACAGTGCCCTTGTCTCCTCCCTGGATGATGAGGAGCTTCTGACCGTAATCGGTCACGAGCTTGGACACTGTATGAGTGGTCATATTCTCTATAAAACCTTACTGTGGGTTTTGGTGAATGTGAGTTTCAAGGCGCTCCGCATTCCGGGGCTCGATCTTCTCATTATTCCCGTTATGGCGGGCTTGCGTGAGTGGGACCGCAAAAGTGAGTTAAGCGCGGACCGTGCCGGTTTATTGGTTTGCCAGGATCAGGATGTCTCCTTCCGGCTACTCATGAAGCTGGCCGGCGGGAATGACATCGGCCAGATGGATATAAACGAATTCTTCTCTCAAGCCGCGGAATATGATGCCGGGGAGTCTGTTATCGACTCCCTTCATAAATTCCTGAACACTTGGGACATGTCTCATCCCCTCCCTGTTATACGCATCCCGGAACTCAAGCGTTGGGTCGACGATGGCAGCTTTGGGAGGATCTACGGTGGAGATTACCTGAAACGGGGAGGTGAGGCAGAGGAGAAAAATCGGGACTATTTCAAGGAAGCTCACCAGCAATATGAATCTGATTTTGAAGAGACTCGGGACCCTGCTGCAGGCTTTGCAAAACATCTCGGTAAGGCCTTAGGTGATTTGGGAAAAGAGGGAGGAAAAATTGTCCGGGATATCTTTGATCAGTTCGATCAAAAGGGAAGGCATGAGTGAGGAGTCTTTCTATCGATAGGCTTTTTGCTCCCTATTGGCGATAGATGACGGACTTGATATGACCTATCAGCTGATTGATGTTTACCGGTTTTGTCATGCAGGCTACAGGGGATAACTCATGTGCTTTTTCGATGAAAGATTCATTTGTATAGCCGGTGATAAAAATAATCGGGAGATTTTTGTGTATTTCCCTTAGGCGCCGCATCGCTTCTACACCGTCGATTTCTCCTGCCAATCTTCCATCCATAAGTACCAGATCGGGATTTCGGTTTTTTGCAAAGCGGACAACATCCTCCCCGGATGCGAAGATTTTGCTGATCGGATAACCGGCATTTCGAAGCTTCATTGTAAGATTCATGGCTATCATGGCTTCGTCTTCGACCAAAAGAATCATGTTTTCACTGTTCATCGTAGATCCTCCAGTGTCGGATGGATGATACGCTTGAAGCGAATCGAGCATCTGAGCCCTCTCTCACCACGCTTATCGAATGCTATTGTTCCTCCCAGCTGATGTTCGATAATGAGGAAGATTGTCTGCATCCCGAGGGTCGATTGCGACCGAACATCATAGTTATGAGGAAGGCCGATGCCGTCGTCGCAGTACATGAGTTCGATTTCGTTCTCGGCCTCTATAAATGAGAGAGAAATTGCTATATTTCCCTTTTCCCCTTTCGGGAAGGCATGCTTTAGTGAGTTTGTAAATAACTCGTTTAGTACGAGCCCACACGGAATTGCCAGGTCAATAGGCACGGCAATGTGGACGAGATCGAACCTCATTGCTATTGTATTTCCGCCGTTTTGGTAGCTTTTCAATAAGAGCCGTGCGAGTTTCTGGATATAGAGATCAAGATCAATACTGGAAAGGTTCTTTGATTCGTACAGCATTTGATGCACGAGCGACATTGATGTGATTTTAGTTTCTATCTCCTGTGATAACCGTATGAGGTTTTCATCTTCGGAATAGGATGCGCTGAGGGAGATCATCGAACTGATGATGTTCATATTGTTCTTTGTTCGGTGATACAACTCCCGTATAAGTGTCTCTCGTTCGAGAAGTGCCTGACGGATACTCTCTTCTGTTCTGACTCGTTTGGTGATATCACGACCATATAGATTCGCATATCCCGATTCGACGATAGGGGCAATGGAGAAGGCGTAAACCCGTGTTTTATGGGGAACATCAATCTCCATGCTCCGCGCTTCACTTAGTGACGATAATGCCGTTTCTCGTAAAAGTGGGGGGGCCGGTTGATCGAATTCCAGTTTCCATTCGTCGAGCAACATTCTGCTTGCCTTGTTTGCATAGATAAGCATGCCTGATGAATCAATTCTCAGGACTGGATTGGGATTCTCTGATGGAAAGCGCGACAAATCCTCGGTTGAAAGCCGGCTAAGAGGATCGTTACTATCGCCCTGGTATGAATGCTTCATCTATTTGCTAATGTTAGTCTACGTCGAAGTGTTTGTCAAAAAAGAAGAAATTTTGGTGAAAAATATTGACTTATTGTATTAGTACAATTAGTATTGTATTATATGAATAGTACAATGAAAGCGCGAGGAGTTGTTATATCTCTTGATCCCGCCCGGGGAGTCCCCTTCTATCGCCAGATTATCCAGCAGATCGAGCATGCGATTCTTGGGCAACGGCTTTTTCCCGGAGATAGACTACCGACCATCAGGGCTTTGGCGATAGACCTCAAGATAAATCCGAACACCATTGCAAGAGCCTATGGAGAACTGGAAATAAGAGGGATCGTTACAACCCAGGTGGGAAACGGTACCTTTGTTTCGGATCAGCCTCCTTCGGAGGTGGACGACGAGCGGAATCTCAGAATCAGCGAAACCCTCGTCCGCTTTCTTCGTGACATGCGCGATCTCGGGGTCGAACGTTCTGAAGTCATCGATCTTGTTAAGAGTTTCAAGGAGGAAACATGAACCTGTTCCAGAAGCATAGTAAAATGAAAACGCCGATCAAGAATACAAAGGTCCCCGAACGGCAAAGAGATTTTTCATTGAATGCCGTCGGCCTTGGCCTCTTGGCGGTTTTCTTTGGTGTCGGTATGGCTATCAGGTTGGGTACAGGTGCTGCTCCTTCCCTCATAGAGTATGTTGTTCTGTGCACGACCCCAATACTGGCTATGGTGATCATGGCCCTTTTCCCTCGATGGACGTCGGCTGTGAAGCTTCTGATTATTTTCATTGCCATTCTGCTTGCATGGAAGATCAGTGAGGCTCCATACGCCATAGTTTTTGCAGCAGCCGGGGCCTTGCTTGCCCCCTCTGTGCAGAAGATGGCGGAATGGGAACGTGCCATCATTCTTCGTTTCGGGAAATTTCACAGGGTGAAAGGGCCTGGGCTTTTCCTTCTAATGCCTCTTGCCGAACGTGTTGCAAAGGTGGTGGATCTAAGGATTAGGGTAACTGATTTTACCGCAGAAACGACGTTGACCCTGGATTCGGTGACTGTGACGGTAGATGCCATCTGTTTTTGGCTGGTGTGGGATTCTGAAAAAGCGGTCTGTGAAGTTCAGGATTACGAAGATTCCGTCATTCTTTCTTCGAAAACGGCCCTTAGAAGTGCTGTCAGTAAAAATACCTTGTCGACTTTTCTTGAGCGTGGCGATGTGATAGAGGAACATATTAGGGAGGAGGTTGACAAAAAAACCACCGAATGGGGGATTACCGTTCAGCATATCGAAATAACGGATGTGCAGATCCCTGAAAAGTTACAGGATTCCCTGAGTCATCAGGCCCAGATGGAGAGGGAAAAGAAGGGGAGGATACTCCTTGCTGAGGCTGAGATCGAGATCGCCCGGAAACTTGAAGAAGCTGCCGAAATTTACGATGCTCATGATACCACTTTGCTGCTCAAGAGCTTTTCTATCCTGAATGAGGGACTAAAGGCTGGCAATTCTATGATGCTGGTACCCAATTCGATTGCCGAAAAATTGAAATCAAAAGATGTCTTTGGCCTGCAGGCGTTGAACGAAATCAGACGCAACGCTGCAGAGAAGGAGGATAAGAATGGGCGTGGTTGATACCATTGCGCTATATAAAGATTATGAACTGAACGATTTGAAGATACATGCCCTCCGAGGTGTAAGCCTAAGCTTTGAGGCTGGGGCCTTTGCCGCTGTTGCAGGCCCTTCCGGAAGCGGTAAGTCCACCTTCCTGCACCTCGTCGGTTGTCTCGACACCCCTACGGCCGGTTCCCTCTCCGTCGATGAACGTGAGGTTGCCTCGCTCTCCCGTAACCAATCGGCACTCTTGCGACGGCAAAAAATCGGGTTCATCTTCCAGGCCTATAATCTGATACCGGTTCTTTCCGCCCTTGAGAATGTTTCTCTTCCGTTGGTACTGCTTGGAATAGAAAAGAAGGAGGCCCGGCAGCAGTCGCTTCGGGCTTTGGAAGAGGTCGGGCTGGGAGGTATGGAACATCGTCGGCCCAAGGAGATGTCCGGCGGTCAGCAACAACGGGTGGCGATTGCCCGTGCGCTGGTGAAAAAGCCGTCTCTGATCCTCGCTGATGAACCCACCGCTAATCTCGATTCGACCACAGGCAGGGCTATTCTCGATCTTATGCTTGCGTTGAATGAGAAAGAAGGAACGACTTTTATCTTTTCCACACACGATCCCATGGTAATGGAGTTTGCCCGCCGTTTGATAATGCTTCGGGACGGGATGGTTGAATCGGAGAGTCGACGATGAGGTATTCCATCTCGGCAACCGTTGCCTCGATGGCATTACGGAATCTTGCACGGCATCGTGTCAAAACGGTTATTACCGCCCTTGCTGTGGCAGTAAGTGTCGCACTCTATATTTTCATGGATGGATGGCTGCTTGGGATGAACCTCGATTCACGTCGGAATATCGTCTCCTATGAGATGGGGGCGGCAAAGATCCAGACCAAGGCCTATTTCAGCAAGAAAGATGAGCTTCCCATGTACGAGAGTTTTACCGGCTGGCAAGGCATAGCCTCGGCCCTGGAGCGCTCGGGCTATGATGCGGCCCCCCGTTTCGTATTCTCAGGTACCCTCTATTCCCGTACCGGTTCCGCTCCCATCCTCTTTAACGCTATGGATCCCAAACGGGAACACAGGCTTTTGCGCTACACCGATTTTGTAGATGCCGGCCGCTTCCCTCGCTCCGGAAGCTTTGAAATTGCTCTCGGGACAATGGCCGCGGAAAAATTACATGTAGGTATTCCTCGGCGCCCTTCGGAGAACCTTTGGGAGGATGAGGTCCTTGCCGCCACCCGGAATGAAGAGGAGCGGGACTTTGTTCAGGGGCTCTATACCGAACGCTTTGAATCCGGAGAGGCCAAGATGGCCCTTCGCGACGATGTAACACATGAGGAGATCAATCGCCTATGGGATATCCTGTATGCTTCGGGGCGGATGGATGTACGGATATCGACGGTCATCGACATGATTGCCGCTCCCGAGAAAATTCGTGAGGAGCGTTTTGAGGAGGATTTGCTGCCGTCCCTTACGGCCGAGGACCGTCAGTTGATACAATCGGCCTATACACAGGATCCCTTAGTTGGTGATTATCTTCTTTCTACGGACGACAGCGATCTTCTCGACCGGGTCTTAAAGGCGATGACTGCAGCCGACTATTCCGGTGCCATCCGCCATGTAAATCAGCTCATTGATGCGGTGGTCGTCGGCATTATCAATTCACCGAATCCGAAGACAAACGGAAATATAGCATATATCCCTCTCGATGCCCTTCAGGGAACAGGCGGACTCATGTTGGACGGCGCCGTGACCGAGCTCTTGGTCCGGGCCTCGAACGCAAAGGATTCTGTTCTTCCTGGAAGCTTTGAGAGCCCTGATACGATTAAGTCGGCCCTTGTGAGCTCGCTTGCCGAAGAGGGGAAACGGTTTCCTTCCGAGCTTGTCGTCAAGGGGTGGGAAGATTATTCCGCCGATTATTTCGCGGCTTCCGCCGGGGACCATGTCTCTACCCGCATCATGGCGCTTTTTCTCTTTCTTCTTTCGTTCATCGGCATTGCAAATACCATGCTGATGGCGGTGCTTGAACGGACAAAAGAGATTGGTATGATGCGTGCCCTCGGAATGACTGACGGTCAGCTTCTTTTCTCTTATGTGTTGGAGGCTGGTCTTGTCGGCCTTATCGGCGCTTCGGTGGGCGTGCTCTTGGGCTGTCTGATCAATATTCCCATGGTACATACCGGTATCGACTTTTCTTCCCTTGCAAAGCAGGCGGGTGGTGATTTTGGGTATCGTATTACCTCGCAGTTTCGGTCGGCATGGAACCCCAAGGTGATTGTGGGCACCGCTTTTATAGCAACGCTTCTTTCCGCTCTTATGGCCTTGCCTCCCACCTTCAGGGCTCTGCGGATGCCTGTCACCGAAAGCCTTCGTTTTGAGTGAGGAGCAGATAATGGAGAATGTCATGGATAAAGAGCTGCGGGGGCAAGGTGATTTTCTCACCCTATCGACCATAGCGTATCGTAATATTTGGCGAAACGGTAGAAGGACAATCCTTTGTATTATCGCCGTTGCCGTTGCCGTCTTTTTTAATATTTTTATGCAGGCCTGGATTTCCGGGATGATAGAGGGGATAGAGGAGGCTGTAAGGACCTATGAAACCGGCCATGTCAATGTAGTTAGCAACCTGTTTGAAGAGGAACGGGAATACTATCCGGTTCAGTATCCCATTGCCGACGGGAAAAGTGCTACCGAACTCTCTGCCGAGATCGAGGCTCTTCCCGGTGTAAAGGCCGCCTTGCCGAGGATTACCACGTATGCCTCGCTTTTCGATAGTACGGTAAAACACGCCTTGCTTTGGGGCATTGATATACAGCGGGAGCGTGCGGTAAATGTTTTTAATTTGACCGATCGTGACGATGGTTTGATCGAAGGCCGTTTTCCCAGGGCCGGGAGTAACGAATGCGCCGTGGGCCTTGAGTTTGCACGGAAGGCCGGGGTGAAGATCGGAGACCCAATACCTTTAAAAACAGTGTCCGCACAGTTTTCCGATAAATACTGGCGACCTGTGATAACAGGAATATTTGCGTTCGATTATCGAAAGTTCGACGAAGAGGTTATTCTCGTCCCCATTGATCGCCTCCAACGCATCCTTGTCTTGGGGGAGGCTACCCAACAGATGTTCATCTATGCCGAAAATGCCGATGATGCCCTCCGTTTACGGGATGAAGTTGCGAAGATGTTAGGGCCGGGGCAAACGGTTCGCGAATGGGGGGATAACTACTGGGTTGCTTATATGCGGCAGACCTCCTTTCTGTATGTCATTGTCTTTCTTGTTTTTCAAATTGTCGCCAGTTTTCTGATTATCAACACCGTTCTGATGATCATTCATGAGCGTATTAAGGAAATCGGTATGATGGGAGCCTTGGGGATGACTCGCAGAGAGATCGTTACCGTCTTCTTTCTGGAAGCTGTCTTTCTGAGCGTTTTGGGATCTGCCGTCGGCATGTTCTTCGGCGGGCTCGTAACATGGATAGGCTCTCTATTTCCTCTGGATATGGATACCTTTACCGGAGGCGGCATGAAGGAATTTCCCGTCTCAGGTACCATTTTCATCACCTTCTCTCCGAAGATTCTCATGGAAGGGTTTGTCTTCGGTATCCTTGTCTCTTCCCTTTGTACGCTGATTCCTTCGTTGAAAAGTGCCTTCATTGAACCGGTAGAGGCCCTTCGGCGATGAGTCCTCATCAAAATGCCCGAGCAATATCATGGGCAAAGGAGTGTACGATGCAAAAGTATAATAGCTGCGGAAGATCCGAGATTGTGCCGGTGGTGCTGCTATGTGCTGCAGTTTTTTCTTTTTTCTTCTTATCCCCCGCGGTGGTGGAGGGCGAACCTTCAGCCGCCGAGCTGTTGGCACAAGTGGACGATAACGAGGTCTACGATACCATTACCTATACCGGGGAGATGATCATCGAATACCAGGGGCGCCGCTATGAAAAACGCTTTGAGGCTGTGGCAAAGGAAAACTCAGACAGCTTCATCGAATTCGTCAATCAGGAAGATCTCGGTACGAAGTATCTTAAACGAAGCGGTCGCCTCTATGTCTATTCTCCCGATAGCGAACAGGTTATGCTGATTTCCGGTCATCTGCTGAAGGAGTCGATGATGGGCTCGGATCTTTCCTATGAGGATACCATCGAAAATAATAAGATGTCCGACCGTTACAATCCGAGCCTCATCGGGAGTGATACCATCGACGGACATCCCGCCTGGGTGCTCGACTTAGCTGCCAAAAAAGAGAGTGAGAGCTATCCTCGGCGAAAGTTTTGGGTCGACAAAGAAAACGGTGATCTTCTTCATGCCGAATTTTACGCCTTGTCGGGTGCGAAGCTGAAGGAGTATTCCCTGATTCGTGCGGATGTCATTCATGACCGTCGATTCCCTGTTGAGTTTGAGATGCGGGATTTGCTACGTAAGAATAGTCGGACCCTTTTCATTATGCACGATGTGGTCCTGGATGCTCCGGTGAACGATTCGGTTTTCAGTATGCGGAATCTTGAAAGATGAAACGGTGGCAAGGTTCTTTAGGGGCCGTGGCTTGCCGTCGGGGCCGCCTGTTTGGGCATGGTCTTATTATCGCCACGCTTTTCATGGTCGTTGCTATGCCGATTATTGCAGAACCTGTTTTTTCCGGTATTCTGACTACAACCCTTGATACGGTAGCAGGAGCAGGAAAGGCCTCTGATTTTAGCTATGGCTCAGAGCAGTACGCCAATGTACGCATGCGCTCTTCTTTAGGCGACCGGGCGGTTGTGCAAGCTGCGGTAAACCTTATCGCAGCAACGGGAAGCGGGGCCGAGACGCTGCTCTATTCGAACGACCAGGCGGAGAGCTCGACAGATGATGAAAACTATGTGGCAAAGCTGGAGTTGGAACGGCTCTACGCACAGATTCGGGGAGAGGTGACCGATATCGAGTTGGGGCTTATGCGGGTTGCCTTTGGCTACGGTCAGGCCTTTCGTCCGACAGATTTTCTCAATCCTCCAAATCCTCTCTTGCCTGATGCAAGGCCAAGGGGGTCCCTTGGCGGGACCCTTGCTTTTTATCCATCTGACCTTACGAAGATCCTGTTTTTTTCCGCCGGAGGCGTTGATCCTCTGGAAACAGCTGGAGATGGGCTCCTTTTCGGTGCCTCCGGGGAAAACCACTGGTCTAACGTTAGTGTTCAGCTGCTCTACTCATTTCAGGCCCCTGATGAGGATTACTGGATGGGATTCCATCGGAGCGGCGTGTCTCTGAAGCTCGATACGGCTGTGGGGATTGTTCTCGATGCCCTCTATGGTTTTGATCCCGCTGATCCGGAGGGGTGGAGTGGACTTGAGGCTGCCTTGGGCTTGGATGCCTCTTTCTTTGACGGTGATCTCTACACTATTGTTCAGTACCTTTTTAATGGTCCCGGATACCTGGGACACTCGCAATCTATACGTGAGTTGGATACGGCGGAACTCAACGCAGAGGAGCTTTCCGACTACAACAGGAGGAATTACCTCTACGCTCAGGGAATCTATAGCCTTGATGACTATACACGTATCAATTTTTCCCTTCTCTTTACTCCCGACGATTTTTCTTGTTCACCAGCGATGGGTTTTGAATATGAACCTTTTCAGGGGTGCACACTGGCGATGACCGGACGCCTTTCCCTGGATGGTGAGTTCCTTTCTTCAGGAGAGCGGGGCGAGCTCGGGCCTATATTTGCCGGAACCTACGGCTCTGTTCATACCACTTTTACCCTTCGCTTTTAGGGACCGGCCATCTGTGAACACGAACGATGTATTTCCATTGACAATTACGATATGAAGTGTAGAATACGAAATTGTAATAAAAATGTTGTGATACAACATTTAGCAACATATGGGAAGGTTTATGCGACATCTAAGCGATTATATGCCGTTTATTCTCAAGAAGGAGAACATCGCCCGGATCGAAGGGGATGAAGTTCTCATTGGAAACAGAAGCCTTTATCCCTTTGAAAAAAGTTTTTTCCGCTGCCGGGAAACGGAGGATGTCGCTTGGGCCATCGAAAAGATGATTACCCAGGGAGGCGGACCGGTTCGAGCGGCGATGCAGGCAATGCTGCTGCTTGCAAAGCGGATGGATGAGGGGCGCTTGCCCCGTGACCCGGCACTTTTTGTCCAGGCAAAAGAGCGCCTTGAAAGGACACGCCCGACCAATACAACCATGGTCAGGGTCCTTGAGCTGATGGTATCGGCGATTCATGATAGTCTTGGGAGGGGAGGCTCCTGCGGCGAAAGCGCCGGGGCGTTTATTGCAACCTATGAGTCCCGCTATGAAGAGCGGGCCTTTGCCATGGCGGATATTGGTTCCTCTCTCATCGACGACGGCGATGGGGTGTTGACCATGTGTTTCGCCGAAACCTCTTTTATCCTTACCATTGCCCTTGCCATGGAGCAGGGAAAACGTATAAAGGTGTATACCCCTGAAACCCGTCCCTATCTTCAGGGTGCACGATTGACTGCTCCCTGCCTTGAAGAGATAGGAGCCGATGTAACCCTCATTACCGATAACATGCCTGCTTATCTCATGAGCCAGGGTGAAATTCAGAAATACATGACCGCCGTAGACATTGCCGTGAGCGATGGCTGGGTCGCCAATAAAATCGGAACCTATCAAAATGCCATAAGCGCCGCATTCCATGGAATTCCGTATTTTCCCTTCTCAGGAGACCCCGACATGAGAAAGGTGGGACGAGATTCCATCATCATTGAGCAACGCGATCCCGAGGAAGTAAAACACCTTCGGGGCCTTGCAACTACTACCGATACGATGAAGGCCTATTATCCCGCCTTTGATATCGTGCCCCCCCACCTGATTGCCGGGATCATTACTCCCAAGGGGCTCATCTCGCCTTATCTACTGAGGCGTGAGTACGGGGAAGGGGAGAGCGCTCTGTGACGGGAGCGATCATCGGCGGAACCGGTGTATTCAATAAATTGGTGTGCCGGTATCGAAAAGGTTATAAAGGAGGTCCCCATGGAAGATGGGGTAAAGGCTGTCGATATTCAGGGCTTGCATTTCAGCTACCGGGGAAATCCCGAGGTTGAGGCCGTGGGCGGCATCGATTTGAGTATCGAACGGGGAGAGTTTGTTGTTGTTATGGGACCAAGCGGGGCCGGCAAGTCGACCCTGGCAAATAGTTTGAACGGTCTTATCCCCGGTTTTCTGAAAGGAACGTACAAAGGGCAGGTCTTAGTGAATGGAAAGCCGGTAAAGGGAAATAGCGTCAGCTCTATGGCGCGTACAGTCGGATTGGTTTTTCAGGATTTCGAGGCCCAGCTTTTTTCCACGAACGTCAATCTCGAGATAGCCTTCGGGCCTGAAAACTTTGCAGTTGAGAGGAGCGAGATCGTAAAGAGAATCGAGAAGGTCTTACATACCGTTAACCTTCAAGGCTTTGAGGAGCGGCAACCATCAACCCTCTCGGGAGGACAGAAGCAACGCTTGGCGATCGGCTCGGTCCTCGCCACCTTTCCCGAAATCATCTGCATGGACGAACCAACCACTGATCTGGATCCCATGGGCAAACTGGGAATTTTTCAGATAGCGCGGGAGCTTCATGCAAGCAGTGATTTTACCCTTATCATCATAGAACACGAGACCGAAGAGGCGCTGAATGCAGACCGCCTTGTCCTCATGAAGGATGGGAAGATCCTTAAAGAGGGAAAGCCGAATCAGCTACTTCGCGATGTGGCTTTTACCGATGATATCGGCATCATGAGCCTTCAGATTCCGAAGTTTTTTCATGAACTTCTCCATATTGAGGGGGAGCGGCTTCCCATTACCCCTGAGGAAGGGAAGACCTTTTTTAACGAGCGGGGACTGCGGATTGAAGATCGAGCCTATCAAGCCCTTTTGGCCGGTGAGAAGGAGCGCCGGGCTACCTATGGTGGACCCGTTGTCCGAGTCGAAGGGCTCTCTCATGTCTATCCCAACGGGAACAAGGCTGTCAGTGACGTCGATCTTGAGATTTGCGAGGGAGAGTTCGTCGCTTTGCTTGGCCACAACGGCAGCGGCAAAACCACCCTGGTAAAACATCTAAACGGACTTTTGCTTCCCTCCGAAGGAGAGGTCGTCGTTTACGGAAAGAACACCAAAGAGCACTCCATCTTTGAGATCGGTAAGGAGATCGGTTATGTGTTTCAGAATCCCGATCACCAGATTTTTTCGGACACGGTCTACGACGAGGTCGCCTTCAGTCCAAAGATCCGCGGCTGCGGAGAGGAGGAGGTGCGTCGTCGGGTGGGCGAGGCCTTGGAATCGGTGGAGTTGACCGGCTACGAAGAGGCCGATCCCTTCTCTTTAAGCAAGGGAGAGCGTCAGCGGGTTGCCGTCGCCTCGGTCCTTTCGGCCAGGCCGAAGACCATCATCCTTGATGAACCGACGACCGGACTTGATTTCAAGGAGCAGCGCCGGATGATGGAACTGATCAGAAAGCTTAACGAGGCAGGTCATACCATCATCATGATTACCCACACCATGTGGGTAGTCGCCGAATACGCCCACAGGGTGGCGGTGATCAAGGATGGAAGGCTTTTGATGGATGGCCCGACGAGGGAGGTCTTTGCCAGGGAAGGAGAGCTTACCGCCTCATATCTCAAGACACCTCACATCGTCTCCCTTTCCAATCTGTTGGGCAGGACATTGCTTTCCATCAATGAAATGAAGCTGTGTACAGAGGGGATGTAAGATGGATATGTTTTTATATATGGATCTGAAGACTGGTATCCATCGTCTTGATCCGAGAACAAAATTGCTGTTGATGTTCCTCACCTTTACCGTCGGTGTCATATCAAAGAACATCATTATCTTGAGTGCGACGCTCCTTCTCGTTTTGCTCCACGGGGCAGCAGCTAAAATCCTTTCCAATTTGAAGCGAATCAAGGTGGTCCTGCTGATGATAAGCCTCTTTTCCCTTGTCATCTGGGCCATCGCCGGGAAAGGGGGAGGAGAGCGTTTCCTCATCTTTTCTCTCAATGGTCTCTTTTACGGATGTATGACCGCCATTCGCACAAACCTCATGATCCTTGCCGGTATGGTTTTCCTCAGCACGACTAAAATTGAGGAAATCTCGGAGGGACTGGTAAAGATTCATCTGCCGTATCGCGGGGCCTTCGCCTTTTCGACCGCCATCAGGCTGGTCCCGATGATTGTGGCGACCAGCTATACAATCATTCAGGCGCAGAAGTCCCGGGGATTAGATCTTGACTCCGGAAATATCCTGGAAAAGATTCGAAAATACGCTCCTTTGATGATTCCCACCCTGGTTTCGGTGATCAGGGGAACAAATGTTTTTTCCATGGCCCTTGAGTCGAAAGGGTTCGGTTATTCCGAAAAACGGACCAATTATCTTGATCT
Source organism: Sediminispirochaeta bajacaliforniensis DSM 16054 (assembly GCF_000378205.1). NCBI lineage: Bacteria > Pseudomonadati > Spirochaetota > Spirochaetia > Spirochaetales > Spirochaetaceae > Sediminispirochaeta > Sediminispirochaeta bajacaliforniensis. The sequence continues at coordinate 52,832 of NZ_KB899410.1, forward strand.
GAAAATGACGTGGAAGGATCTCCTTGCCTCTTGCATCGGTGTTGCCGTTGTGGCGGTGGTTGCCTATATTCGTTTTGATGCTGCGGCGTTTCATTCCCTGGTTTCCACCTTCCCTTGGGCCGATTATTCTCTGTAGGTGTATCGTGTGCCTCTTTTGAGGTACCTAATACATAATAAAAGGAGTTGCTTATGAGAGATGTGTTTGCCATGTGGAAAAACACCAAAATGGTCGTTCTTGTGGCACTGAGCGCCGGCCTGTATGCGGCCCTGCTGATTCCGTTTAAGGGCTTTGTACTTATCCCCGGTATCACCGAGGTCAGACCTGGAAGCGCACTTCCCGTAGTTCTTGGCCTGCTTTTCGGTCCTGCCGGTGCCTGGGGATCTGCCATCGGAAACCTTATCGGAGACTTTTTCGGTTCTCTTGGAATCGGCAGTATCTCCGGCTTTGTGGGGAACTTCATGTTTGCTTATGTTCCCTATAAGCTGTGGATTAATCTTGGTCTTGCTCCCTCCGGCGAGTATACCCCGGATCTGAAATCAGGAAGAAAGGTTGTTACATACGTGGTCGTTGCCATTCTTGGCGCTGCAGCCTGTGCGCTTCCCATCGCCTGGTTTCTTGATGTCCTCGGTATGGTTCCCTTTGCGGCTCTCGGAAGTATCATTACCCTGAACAACAGCATCCCTTCGATCGTCCTTGGTATTCCCGTTCTCTTGATCCTCTATCCCAGGATCGTGAAGTGGGACCTCCTCTGGACTGATCTCATGGATGAAGAGGATATTCCCGTCGCCGGAAAGCTTTCCAGGATCGGTGCCGTTATCATGGTCATCAGCATCCTTGTAGGACTCATCGGCGGCTTTCTTGCAGCCTTTGGCGTAGGGCAAGAGCTACTCTATGGCGGGTTCGGTGCAGGAGGTGATGTGGGATCAGCCGGTGTTGTTCTCATAGGAGGTATCGGTACTGCCGGGTTGATTATCTCCTCGTTCCTGCAGAACTATCCCAAAAAAGAATCGTAATTGGTAATCATCGGACCGGTGCCGTTAGTGGTGCCGGTCTGTATAAATGGAGAAATACGTGTCATCTTCCCCCTTAAAAAAAGATTTTTTTACACGTCTGAAAACTGCCTATGCCTCGCTTTCCGTTTCTGAAAAGAAGGTAGGGAAATTCATTCTTTCCTATCCCTCTCGTGTGGTGGAGATGTCCCTTGCCGAGGTTGCCAGGGAGAGCAGCGTCAGTGATGCGACGGCCATGCGTTTTAGCCGTAGTATCGGTTACCGGGGATGGCTCGAGTTGAAGATTGCTCTCATCAGATCGCTTCCCGAAAGCATCGGAGATGAGACTATCGGAGAGAGCCCTTTTCGGGCGATTATCAGGAAAAGTAAAGAGGCTCTGGATGAAACCGCCATGGCTTTTGATGAGGATACCTTTGAACGAGGTATGGATCTACTCCAGAATGCCGGAAAAGTCTTGATAACCGGTTCCGGAACCTCGGGACCTATAGCTCACGAACTTTATAATAGGTTGTTTCGTCTCGGCATCAACTGCACGGTGGCAAGTGATGTGATGTTGCAAATCATGCATGCGGCACTTCTGAGCGAGAAGGATCTTCTTTTCGTGATATCCCAGTCAGGGGCTTCCGATATGGTCATGAGAGCCGTAGAGGTTGCAAAACGTTCCTACGTCCCTGTGATGACCATCACGGGGAATGCTCTGACCGAGCTTGCCAAGGCCTCCGATGTTCTCCTGCTGTCGGTTTGCCATGAGCCAAACCCCGAAACGGTCGCCTCCCGGATCGCTCAGCATGCCATTGTGCAGGCTATCTATCTTTCCCTTTCGAGACGACTGGGAGATCGCGGCCGCCGGCTTGAAGATGGCATCTGGGACGCGTTTTTCCCGGAAGCATAGTAGCATCTTCAAATTTTTCTCATATAATAGCCGTTATAGGAGAAAAATTTATGGCAGATTGTTCGGAAAAGAGGCCTGGAAATATCATCTATTTTTCTCATGGAGGTGGCCCTCTCCCGATTCTCGGCGACCCAAGTCATGCGGCGATGATCGCTTTTATGAAAGAGCTTCCCCGGCAGTTGCCGAAACCGGAAGCTGTTGTCGTTGTGAGTGCCCACTGGGAGGAGCCGCTTCCGACCATCATCGGGGCCGAGGCCCCGTCGCTGTTTTATGATTACTACGGCTTTCCGAAGGAGGCGTACGAGCTGCAATATCCTGCGCCAGGAGCGCCTCGTTTGGCGCAAACCATGCAAAGGGCCCTTCAGGAGGCCGGCATTGCTTCGAGAATAGATGAGAGACGTGGTTTTGATCACGGTCTATTCATTCCTTTGAAGATGATGTATCCCGATGCCGATATTCCCATGACGCAATTGTCCCTTATCCGGGGATTGGAGCCGCAACAGCATATTGCCTTGGGCCGGGCCCTTCGTTCGCTGGCAGATGAAAACATCCTCATCATCGGATCCGGCTTTTCGTTTCATAATATGCGGGCCTTTACCTGGGATTCGTCGAATCAGGAGGATCCTGCGAATGATGAGTTTCAGGAGTGGCTTATCGATGTTTGTACCGGTGATTACAGCAGCTCCGAGCGGGAAGAAAAGCTGACGGCCTGGACTGATGCTCCCCATGCCAGGTATTGCCATCCGAGAGAGGAGCATCTGCTTCCCTTACATGTCTGTTTGGGAATGTCCGGACAGAAGGCCCGCCTTGTGTTTGACGATCATATTCTGGGAAAGCGGGCTATTGCTCTGCAGTTTTGCTGACCTATCACGACGGAGTAGCTTCGGGGATGTGCGAACGATGTCCAGAAGACTCTTCCATGAGGGCATCTTGGATAAAGGGGTTTGGTAGATCTTCATCGGTACGGTCCTTGGAGGCGATTGGGAATATGTTGACAGGAACATCAGGCCGTTGAATGGGGCCGTTCTCTGCGAGAAAGCAACAGCCGATAATCGTTAGGGAGGGATGAGCCTCCCTAACGATATGAGCTGCTAAAGCAGCTTTTTCACTTGCTCTTCAAGAGAGAGCGGTGAGCGCTCCAATACTTTTTCGAGATCGCTGCTTGAGATATCAAGGGTACCGGCAGCTATGGATTCGTCGAGTTGTGCATAGAAAGCGGCCCCGGCCTCGGGCATTCCTGCTGCAACCAATCGTTGTTTCCGTTCTTCGACGCTGATCCGTTCATACCGAATATCCTTTCCCAGTACCTTTCCTGCTGCTGAGGCAAGCTGCTCATAATTCCAGGGGGCACCTGCGAGTTCCAGGGTCATGCCGTCATAGCTTTCCGAAACAAGTGCTTTTGCCGCTGCTTCGGCATAGTCACTTTTGGAAGCCGATGCTACTTTGCCGTCTTCCGCGGCTGCAGCTATTGTGCCGGAGTCTCGGGCAGCCCGGATATCTCCGGTATAATTTTCCGCATACCAGTTATTTCTGAGGATAACGAATGAAAGGCCGGAATGCCTTAATAGCTCCTCGGTCGCTCTATGCTCGGGGGATAGCGGATTGTCTGAGGTATCGGCCCTGGTAATACTTGTGTAGAGGATTGTTTTGGTACCGGCATCCTGTGCAGCCTCAATAACGTTCTGATGCTGTGTAGCTCGTTTTCCCACTTCGGAACTTGATATCAAAAGAAGGCGATCCACCCCGATAAAGGCCTTCCTTAGTGAGTCTTGATCATCATAATCGCCGATACGCACGGTAATTCCCTGCTTTTCGAGATGTTCCGCTTTTGATCTGTTTCTTGCAAGGCCAATGATAGAAGAAGGCTGAACACCGAGGTTTATCAACTGTGAAACTACCAGTGATCCAAGCTCTCCAGTGGCCCCTGTTACTCCATACATCATCTTTTTCTCCTTACTAAAAGTTAGTTATTCATGAAATATAGTACTAACTTTTAGTAAGTGACAACTCTTTTTTTTTATGGTACGTTTAGTAGTGTTCAATATTTTTTTTGCATGGTGATGGTATGAAGCAAATTCCGTACGATGTGTTTGCCGCCGGTTGTCCCTCCCGGTCCGCTTTTTTGCATATATTCAGTCGCTGGGGCGTCCTTATCCTTGCACGTCTTCAGGAAGGGCCTGCACGTTTCGGTACACTGGCTCGATCGATAGAGGGAATTAGCGAGCGAATGCTGTCGAAGAGTCTCAAACTTCTGGAAGAAGAGGGACTTGTTTACCGCCGGGAATTGGAAAAGCGTCCTCCCCATGTGGAATATGGGCTAACCGATGCAGGTGCACGAATTGCCGAAGGGATTCTGTATGTAATCCAGCAGCTTTATACCGTAATGGACTCGAGGGGCAGCACACTCTCTCGTACCGAAAAGTCGTGCGAAGAGGTAAGCATGGAGTAGTGTCCGGAATCCTGGTGGTTTTATGCCGTTTCCTCCGGAGAAATTCTTTCATTTCCCGGATTACTTGATCTTTTACACCTGCACTCTTGTAATTGATGGAAAGAAAAAGAATTGGGATGCTTTGACCACCAGGATTCGGAACACTATGCAAGTGCTAAATATATCCCCGTGGGATAGGTTGCCGGCAGAAGGGTCCCCGGCCTCACAACCGTAAAGCCGGGGAGCACAGAATTACATGCTAAAGCAGACCAGAGCTTCCGGGGTGATGACGCGGAAGCTAAAGGATTCCGAGAAGAAAAGATGAACCTCTTCGGAATCGTGATGATGATAGCCTATGGAGAAGTCCTGCCCCAGGGTAAGTTCAAAGTCTCCTCCCCGATCGGAGGCGAGGATGGCCGTATCTACAAACCCTGAGTAGATGACCTTACCCTCAATTTGCTTTTCCACTAAGGTTTTTAGTGATCCGCCAGGGGTCGGACGACCCATGAACTTCCACAATTCGGAATTGACAATAAGGTTACTTGCACCCCTGACACCTTCCGCAAGCAACCTGGTTTTTGCTTCGGAAACGGCATCGACGATCGCTTCATTTTCGAGCTTAAGCGGTATTTTGTCACTGTCGACGGCATCCTGGATACCGGTAATCATACCGGGCTTAAAGCCCTTAAAAATTGCCGTTTCCTCAAAAGCCGCCATCTTTTTTGCCGCCGTTACGACTGGGGTCAGATCGATATCAAGGGCCCCCCGTTCGATGTTGTCCAGTTCCCAGGTTTTCAGAGAAAAACCGATACGGCTTTCCACCAGAGGCTGAACCATATAGACGCCGTATCGGACCTCGTCTTTTTTTTGGTCCTTGCTGAGGGCAAGTCGCCCCAGGTCTACACTCGTGTATCCAATACCGTGGGGGCCGGATACGTCAAGGAATTTTCGTCCCGACAAATTGGCGGCCAGAGTCTCCCTCGCCATCTCGTCTATTTCTTTCCATGCAGCATCGCTTATCGGCGCAAGATCTCGTTTCAGGATATCCATGTTACCTCCTATTCCCGGCCCTTTAGGCTGCCGATACCAAGACTCCCTGATTCCTGCGAAGCGGTACCGGTCAACTTCGAGGTTCCTCCCAGGAACTCTTCTTCGACTTCCTCGGCGCCTTGTTGGTAAAAACCCTCTTCCTCTGGTGCCAATTCTTTGAGTAAGCGAAGGAATTCTCCTGCGTGTACCTTTTCTTCGTCGGCAATATCTAGTAATACCTGGCTAGCAAGGGTGTTATCCGTTGATGCGGCCAACTGTTCATAGAGCTGAGTTGCCTCGTATTCCGCCGCCACCATCATTCTGATGGCCCGCACCAACTCGCCGTGATTGAGCATTCTGTCGTTATCTTTTACGCTGAAAGGATTTCCGAATTCCATAATGCCTCCTCCTTGTTGACATACCCTATTCTTGATCGTCAAGGCTAAGCTGTCAAGGAAACTCTTATGGCTTTATCCTTAATTAAAGCAGTTTTCTGAATATTTGCATGTTTGAATATGAAAAGCCATTCTTTTGATAGAAATGATGAGCGACGGTATTGGTCCCGTCGGTTAAAAGATTATTTACCATGCCAAGGATACTTTCATGTTTCAGCGAGGCAAGGACGAAACCTGCATCGGGATTTTCGATAATCATGCAAAGTCCCGCTTCCTGTTTTGATCGGTCCGGACAAAACTCCTCTTCTTGGGAAAAAAGAAGCGCCAGAAGTTTACATAGATCGGGGATGTGAGACAATTCTGCTTCGATGATCTTAAAAGGTTCCATGTCCACCAGCATATAACATGCATCTGACAGAGAAAAGCTACTATTGGATATGATAGATCCTGTAGTTCCAGTTCATAATCTCCGGTTTCAGTACCGATTCGTAGCGTTCGAGCATGGCGTTGAGGTTTTTCGCCTTGCTTCTGGCATTGAAGGGTACCACCAGGAGGTCGAAATCCGTGAGTTTTCCAAAGGGGAATTGTGACTTTTCTGGAGGCTCCGTACGAATTTCATGTCCGGTGAGGATGAGGATTTTCGGGCCTTGTGTCTCTTTGAGAATTTTTTGTTTAACCCTGCTTTCCCGTTCCTGCTCCACGCCTACGGTTCCGTCGAATAAGAATGAGGTTCCCTGGATGATCATGTCGAAGGTGGGCCCTTTATAAAGGGAAATATCGTCTCCGAGAATCGAATTGGTAACGGGATCTACCTCTCCTGCCGGGGTTCTGACCGTGATTTGCTCCGTTTTTACATGTGGTTCGAGAAATCGTTCAATGATACTGATGTTGTGGGTGAATACCTCATAATAAATGGACGATTCACTGCTGTGGTTTGCAATGATGTCCGCGAGGTGGTAAACGGTACTGCCGGCATCGATGAGCAGCTTAATCGTCGGTGCCGAGGTTTCTGCATACTGGCGGCTATCGCTTCGGTGCAGGATCATATCGTAGAGAGCATTACTGACTTTTATCTTTTGGTTGATGTAAAGGTGCCGTTTTTGGGCAAAGGCCAGCATGGAACGGTGTAAACGCAGGGCGTATTCATCCTTGTCGGTACGTTCTTTGTCGAAGAGCCGGTATCCGATCTCGTCTTCATAGTTGTGAATTTGCGTATAGATCCAGCTACTCCCGGAATAAGAAACGCGAAAACGCTTTTCGATATACGCTTTTACCTCGGATATCGGTATTACGATATCGAGGATGGATTCATGGGACTGGCGATCGTATTCCGAGGAAAAAAGGACAAACAACGCCATGATAAGATCTTGTCGTTTAACCCTGTGTGTGATCATAGCGGCTCCATGTCGTTGCTTAGTTTATGAGCGTCACATGCTAAGTAAAAAGTATAACCTATGCGGTATCGAGTTGTTAAGTGAAAATCCGAACAAGCTTGCTTGTGAGACCATGCATGATAGGATATCAATCAACAGGAGGGATATATGAAGAAGCGAATAGCTATGCTGTGTTTTCTTTTCTCGACCGTCGGTTTACTTTTTGCCGGCGGAACCCAGGAAAGTGGGGAAAAAGAAATCAAGTTGACAATCGCCGGCCGGGACGGCGCTTACGGCGAGGCCATGCAGATGGCGGCGGATGCATACCACGAGAAGCATCCCGAGGTATCCTTTGAGGTATTGAAGCTTTCGGGAAGCAGTCTGTTTGAAAAAACCGTGATCGACATGAGAAGTGAGACAGGTACATACGATGTGATTCTCATCGATGATCCCAATGCCACCCAGTTTCTGGAAGTAAACTGGCTTGCGAACCTCGATGAACTTTACAAACAGGCCGGAGTTAGCATCGATTCCGACTTCATCGAACCGACGCTGAGGTTGGGGCGCTATCCCTATACGGCAAATGGAACCCTCTATGCACTTCCTTTTGCAGGTAACGTGGAGCTGTTTGCCTATCGAACGGACCTATTTGCAAAGTACGGCCTCCAAGAGCCACAAACCTGGTCGCAAGTCCTTACGGCGGTGAAGACTATCGATAAAAATGAGCCTTCCCTCGACGGCGTCGTCTTCAGAGGGGTAAAAGGCAATCCAATTGTTACCGGATTTCTTCCCATCTTCTGGGCTTTCGGCGGAAAGATCCTTGATGCCGACGGCAATGTAACCATCAACTCACCCGAAGGACTCAACGCTTTACACTATTTTCTCGAGCTGAGCAAGTACGCTCCCGAAGGCGTCTCCATGTATCAGTCGGCCCAGGTTAAAGACGCCATCTATTCCGGTAAAGCGGCGATAGCAACCGAGGTCTGGCCAGGCTGGATAGGCGATTTGGAAAATCCGGAGAAATCTTCCGTTGTCGGAAAGGTCAAGGTGATCAAACATCCCGGCGAGGTTGAGAAATCGTCACCGATGATCGGGGTGTGGCTGGCCGGAATTCCAAAGGCCTCGAAGCACCAGCAGGCAGCCTTTGATTTCCTGCGCTTTCTGACAAGTTACGATATGCAGGTGGCAATGTCCGATAGCGTAGGATTACCTCCGACGAGAAGCGAGGTCTATAAGCTCGCTTCCCAGCAGGCGAAATATCCCTGGTATCCGGCACAGCTCGATGCCTTGCGTAGCGGCGTGGCCCGTACACGAACAACAAAGTGGAAGGAAGTGGAGGACCAACTTGGTACAGTGCTTCAGTTCGCCCTTATGGGGAATATAAGCGCTGAGCAGGCGCTGGCGGAAGCGGAGAAGGGCATCACCAATATTCTTAAGTAGCCGCTTTTCACGATAAGGCCGGGGCCTCCCGGCCTTATCGTGCTCTTTATTGCGTTTCGGTACTCATTTTTATGCGACAGGAGACTACTACATGAGGACTGGAAATTACATCCGGAAAAATCTCTTTTTTTTCGTTCTGATTTCCCCGGCGGCGGCGATTATGGCTTGGCTGACCATCTATCCTGTCATACATGTCGTCGACCTCTCTTTTTTCAAATACAATTATATTACCGATATAAAAACCTTTGTAGGCCTTGGTAATTTTAAGGAGATCCTAGGCGAACAGTTATTTCAACAGGCATTTCTCAATACCCTGCTTTTCTCGCTTTTGGCCACGGCGGCGGAGGTTGCGGGCGGGATCATCCTCGCCCTTATTTTCGACGGCCGCTTCGCCGGTAAAAGGGTATTCATGATCATATCGATTTTTCCCATGATGATATCGACGATGGTCATCTGTGCCATCTGGAAGACCATGTACCATTACGATATCGGTCTTTTTAACGCAACCCTGCGATCCATTGGCGCAAAGCCCGTGGGGTGGCTGATCGATCAGGGGAAGGCTCTCTTCTCCATTGTCATCGTCGATATCTGGCAGTGGACCCCCTTTACCTTCATCATGACCCAGGCGGCGATGAGTTCGATACCAGGTGAAATCTACGAAGCTGCGCAAATCGATGGAGCAAAATACCATCAAATCGTCGGACGAATTACCCTGCCTATCCTCTCAAGCCAGATCATGCTTCTGATCATGCTGAGAACAATCGATACCTTCAAGCTCTTCGGCAAGGTGTATGCCCTGACTCAGGGCGGTCCGGGTAACTCGACGGAGACGCTCTCTTATTTTATCTATCGCGAAGGCTTTTCTTATTTCAATTTGGGAAGGGCCTCAACCGCTTCCATCATTACCCTGATCGTTGCGGCCGGGATTTCCCTGATCTACATCAGGAAGATCCTTCAGGAGGATGCATGAGAAAGCATATACGAAAGAAAAGTTCCAATCCCCTGTTCTGGATTGTATTGGTCGTCATCATGGGCATCATCCTGTTCCCCATCTATTGGATCATCGCAACGTCCTGTAAGACACCGGTAGAGGTTATTCTTCCGAAGCCGACCCTTTTTCCTCATGATCTTACCTTCATGAATTATAAAGCGGTTTTGCAATCGGGCTTTTTGCATAATATGCTCAACAGCCTGATTGTGGCCGTATGTGCCACAGGTCTTTCTCTTTTCCTCTCCTTTACCGCTGCATATGCTCTGGTTCGATACCGGTTTCCCTTGGCATTCAACTCGCTTTTCCTTGTGTGGGTCTTGGTTGTGAAAATATTGCCCCCGGTCGTACTGGCGATTCCCCTCTATACCATGTTTAACTCGATGCACCTGATCAACAAGTTGCTTGGTCTTATCCTGGTCTATCAGGTCTATACCTTGCCCTATTGTATCTGGATGATTTTCGGATTTCTCAAATCTGTTCCGATTTCCTTTGAAGAGGCTGCCCTTATCGACGGGGCAAGTCGCTGGTACATCTTGGGCAATATCGTTCTTCCCCTTGCCAGGACGGGTATTATCGCCACTTCCATCTTCGGGATCATCTCTGCATGGGATGAGTTTCTCTTCGCCCTGCTCTTTGTCAGGACCCCCTCTCTGGAAACCTTGCCGCTGGTTATTGTCAACTACATAGGTGAGTACGAGACGCTATGGGGCGAGTTGATGAGTATCGGATTGTTGACAACGGTGCCGGTGCTGCTCTTTTCCAACTTCGTATATAAGTATTATACGAAGGGTTTTTCGATGAGCTTGAAATAATGACAACGGAACACAGGCCTTTAATTACCGTTCACAGCGGAGGGTTTTCGACCCCGGCCAACAGCATGGCCTATCTGAAGCTTGCATGCGAGAAGCGCCCCGATATCATCGAGATAGATGTCCGTGCCACCCTTGATAATGTGGTCATACTCTCTCATGACCCGGCAGTTGGTAATTCGGTGATTGCCGAGGTTACATCCGCTCAATTATTTGAGACGAATCCCACTGTTATTACACTTGAGCAAGCACTGCGAATATGCGAGGATCACCGCATTGGTCTGAACCTCGATATCAAAGAGCAGCGGGCTATCGACCCTCTGCTGCGTATATTGGATCGCCACAAGTCTGAACGGCCCTTTATTTTTTCCGGATGTGGGCGGCCGGAAGTAGAGGAGTTGCATAGAAAAAGCCCCAGGTCGCGGGTTCTGTATAATGCCGATCCGTGGGATTGGAAAAAGGTTCCGGACTATCGTGATTATATGCGGGCGCAACTATCGGCGGTGAAGGAGCTGAATTGTTTTGGTCTTAATATCTCGTGTGAAGATTTAAGGCCGGAGTTTATGGGCTATTCAAGGCTCTATGATATTCCTATTTTGGTTTGGACCGTAGACGATGAAGAACGTATGCAGGAATTGATTACCCTCGGCGTCTATTCGATTACGACGAACAATGTGGATCTGCTGCGGACCGTTCTTCGGCGGAATTCGGGCAGGAAATTACGTTTATACGATACCGATTGGATTAAACATCCAAAACAATAAGACCATAACAGGGAGGCATAAAAATGGACATCACCATGGTCGGACATATTTCCAAGGACATTATGGAGTACGTTGACGGTGTGCAGCGTTTTACCGGCGGGCCGGTCATCTATTCTTCGGCAGCGGCAAAAAGTGCAGGGAAAGCGGTCCGGGTTTTAACCATCGCGTCTGCCGATGACGATGAGGCTTTGAATGTCATTCGTAACAGGGAAATCGATGTCGTCAGATTCGATTCGCCCGCCACAACCAGTATCAGAAACATCTACCATACCGCGGACTGTGAAACCCGCGATGTGGTTCTGTTATCGCAGGCCCGGCCCTTCGATGATTCGGTTGAGGCCCATCTCGATGGATCGATCATTCATCTTGCAGGCCTTTTCCGGGGAGAGATACCGGATAGCCTGATACCCTTATGCGCGAAGCACGGAAAGGTCGCTCTGGATGCCCAGGGCGTTTTGCGGTGCAACGACGGAAAGGCCCTTTCCTTTTCCGATTGGGCGGAAAAGGAACGCTACCTTCCAATGATCCACTATCTGAAAACCGATGCTGCGGAGGCAAAGATTCTCACCGGTTCTGATGACCGCGAAGAAGCTGCCGAGCTGCTTGCCTCCTGGGGAGCACGGGAGGTGATGGTCACCCACAACAGCGAGGTGATACTCTATACCGACGGAAGGGTATATCGGGCCCCCTTTACGCCGAAGAACCTCTCGGGACGAACCGGGCGAGGGGATACGACCTTTGCCGCTTACCTGGCAAGGCGGATCGACCATGGTCCACAGGAATCGGTCTCCTTTGCGGCAGCCCTTTGTTCTCTGAAAATGGAACAGCCAGGCCCCTTTTCGGGGACGATGGCACAGGTTATAGAACGTATGGAGCAGGACGCTCGATCGTAATGGGCGAAGCTCCTACAGGGCGGTGGGGTCGTTTGTGAAGACCCCATCCACTCCCATTTGTTTCATGCGCAGATAGTCGTCTTGATGATTCACCGTGTAGATGTAGACCTGGTAGCCCTGCCGATGAGCATGGTCGACCATCTTCTGATCAATAAATTCAAGATTATAGTGCAGAGAATAGGGGTGCATCGGCTTTACAAAGTCGCTGTAGTTGATGGGTATTCCTCCGTGGAGTGCGCCTATGGGAATATCAGGCTCTAAACACGCGAACTCATGCAGCATCGGAAGATTGAAAGAAGAGACCAGAAGAGATCCAGGTTCCCATGAACGCTCCGGCAGGTAGCGGGAAAGAAATGCATGAAGAGCTTCTCCTGTCCCTCTTCCTTTAAGTTCGATATTGACATCCGTTTTTCCGGCCAAAAGGTCTAAAGCCTCCTGAAGGGTTGGAATCTGCTCTCCTTCTCCTGCATCAAAGCCCTTAAGCTCTTTCAATGTCTTTTCGTACACTAGTCCGCTTCCGTTTGTCGTCCTGTCTATTCTATCGTCGTGCATGATGACAAGTTCGCCGGTTCTGCAGACATAGACATCAAGTTCTATCATCTTGACACCAAGCTCGGCGGCTCTCTGGTATGATGCCAGGGTGTTTTCCGGTTTTTGTGCGGGGACCCCGCGGTGGCCGATTATTTTCATGTTGAACCTCTGTAAGAAACGTTAGGTGCTTTCCCGAATAATGATCTCTCCGGGAACGCGTATCGCAATGGGCCTGCTGTCGGGATCTTCGATCATTTGCATCAATCGCCCTGCGGCAAGTTTTCCCATCTGCTCGATAAAAACTCGGGCCGTTGTCAGCGGCGGGTAAGCAAGCCGGGCCCAGGGGATATCATCGAATCCAGTTACCCCGATGTCCGAGGGAACAAGAAAGCCTCTTTTCCGGGCGGTATCGAGGAAACCGATTGCCATGGCGTCATTGACCATCATGATACCGAGATGTTCGAGTTTATTCGGTTGTAATCGCTCGAAAGCCTCCGACCCGGTGCCGACTGTGGTGTCTTCCATCGACAGAATCTCAGACTTCAGGCCCGCCTGGGTAACCGCATCGGTATAGCCTGCAATACGTTCTCTATTGTTGTACCAGCTCTCAGGCCCTGTTATATGTACGATTTTTTTGTAGCCTCTGTCGATTAGGTGTTTCGTCAGGTCGAAGGCTATCTGCCTGTCTTCGCAGACGACATGGTCGAGGTCCGTTTCGGAAAGCTTGTTTTCCAAAAGGATGATGGGAACACCGGTCTGTTTAAGCGTGAGAATCGTCCTGACGGGAAAGCTCTGTCCCCGAACGATAAAACCTGCAAAATCCGATACCGAGAGCGGGGTCCCGGTAAAGTCCACCTCTTCTTTGTACACCGATAGATTGACACATTGATACTCACTATGTTCAAAGTATTCCTCAAACTGTGCCATAGAGTGATGAAAAAAAATGCTGTCTTGTTGACCACCTCGTTTTCTTCCGATGATTCCGATAAATCGTGGTTCCGAAGTTGCAAGGTTACGCGCGGCGTAATTTAGGGAAAAGCCGGTTTGTTTCACCGCCTCCAAAACCTTTTCTCTGGTTTTACTGCTGATTCCCGGTTTGTCGTTTAATACACGCGATATCGTTGAAGGGGATACGTTCAGTTGTTCCGACAATTCTTTCAGCGTCATCCTGTGTACATCCTATCACAAAAAAAACTTGACAGCAGTGTAAACCTGTTGCAATAATTACGCAAGCGTTTTCTAAATATTTGCAAATCAAGATGAGGAGGGACTCATGAAAAAAAACTGTTTTGCGGTGATGCTGATTTTGTGCCTGGCGGCAACCACACTGTATGCGAACGGAGGCCAGGAGGCTTCATCCGGGCCTCGTACCGTTAGCATTGAGGTCTGGACAAGAGAGGGTGGTATCAACCATTGGCGGGCCGACCTTGCAGTTGAGGCCGCTAAGGAGCTCAACGCCCAGCTCAAAGCCGAAGGAAGTCAGATTACCGTGGAAGCGGTGCCGGTACTGGATGAAGGGGATTGGGGCGGCTATAAGAAAAAATACTCCCTTGCCGCAGACTCCGGGGAGGCTCCGCTGATCGTTGTGTCGGGACATGAAGATATCGCAACGTGGGGACAGGCGGGATACATTGTTCCTCTGGCTTCTTCCGTGGAGGAGATTCAGGGTGAGACGGAACAATTTGCAGATGTTATTCCTTCGCTTTGGAACTGTGCATCCTGGCATGGCAATATCTGGGGTGTTCCGCAGGACACCGAGGCCCGACCCATGTATTTCAATAAAACTTTGCTCAAAAAGGTGGGTTTTACGGACGCACAAATCGCCCAACTTCCAAAGGATATCGAGGAAGGAAAATTTACCTTGCAGGATCTAGTCTCGACAGCCCAAAAAGCAGTGGAGATGGGGGGCGTGGAACCTGGGTACGGGTATTGGCACCGACCCAAAAAAGGCGGTGATTTCGTACAATTTTATCGCGCCTTCGGCGGAGAGATCTACGACGCACAGGAGGATAAGCTGGTCGTAACAAGGGATGCCTTGGTTAGATTTTATGCATTTCAACGCTCCTGTGTAGAGACGGGAATCACCCCTGCCACCTATATCGGAACGGAGTGGAACATTTGGCACGATGTCGTTTCCAATAATAAAGCGCTTTTCTTTAACGGCGGCACATGGATGTGGGCCGACTGGGCGAAGAACTATGCCGAAGGTGGTGAAGATGCCCTGTTTGCGAATATCGGGTACGCCTATGAGCCAAGTGGAATACGAGGTCGGAAGGGAAGCACGCTGAGTCATCCGCTTGTCTATCTGATATCCAGTGAAAGAGCCTCGGGATCTACAGACCAGGAACTTGCCAAACGGCTGATTGCTCTCATGACGACAACAGAACGAAATACCCGCCATGCGGTGGAAAGCGGACACCTCGGCATCCTTCAATCCCAAGCACGCTATGATGCCTATACATCAAATAAATTTCTTGCGGATGTTACCTATCTGCTCGATAACAATTTCTACCAGCCCAACCATGTTCTCTATGGTACCTGGTTCGATAGTCTTTGGGATAATATGGTTGCAGCGGAACAAGGGGAGAAAAGCCCCGAAGAGGCTGCCGAGGATGCCGTTAAGATCATGAAACTTGAACTTGATGATCAGCTGATTGTGAAATGAGACAGGTTCCGTCGGTCCGGGAAAGAGTTTCCGGACCGATCTTTTTGTTTTTCATCAAGGAGTGTAATGCATGAGAAAACACAAACGGTCTTTGACCGGTTACTGGTTCATACTTCCCGCAGCGGTGTTGGTCGTGCTCTATTTTTTTATTCCTGTAATACTTACCTTAGGTATTTCTCTGACGAACATGAGCTCGGTAACGGGATTTTCAAACTGGTCATGGACAGGTTTGGCCAACTATATAAAAATTCTGAAGCATCCCGACTCTGGGTCAAATTTTGCCACCACGCTGATCTATGTTGCCTGCACCCTGAGCTTTTTTAATGTCGGTATGGGGCTTCTGGTCGCCATTCTCGCCCATCACATGCCGAAACGACTCGGCGAGATTTTTCGTTCATTATGGCTGCTTCCGAGGATCACGCCGCCGGTGGTGTATGTTCTCATGTGGACGATGCTTGCGGCAGATGCTCCCTACGGCGTTATCAACCAGCTGTTTCGGATACCCTTTGGCCTTTCCACCAGTAACTGGCTTCCGGAATATGCCATGCTTTTTGCGGTTTTGGTGAACGGCTATATCGGGGCATCGTTCGGAATGATTCTCTTCTCTTCCGCAATAGAAGCCATACCGAACGATATCATGGTTTCCTCCCTCGTAGATGGCGCCTCGTTTTTTAACCGGGCACGATATATCATTCTTCCCCAACTAAAATGGCCCTTGTTGTTTGTGACAACCTACCAAACCCTCTCTCTTCTTACCTCTTTCGAAAGCATCCTTATCCTGACAGATGGTAATTTCGGAACAGAGGTGTGGGCCCTTTGGTCCTATCACAAGGCCCTGAATAATTACTATGGAAATTTCCAGTACGGCTTTGGGGCCGCTCTCTCGGCGGTTCTCGTCTTCGTCGGGGTTATTTTCGCCATTATCTATCTGAAGTATTTCAAGTTCAACGATCTGGTAAAAGAGCCGTTGATTGATGAATTATGAGGAAGCGTACCATGAAAAAACATCGAGACTATTTTACGCCCCTGGCCTTTCTGATACTGCTGGTCCTTTCTCTCCCGATTATCGTCGGATACCTTTGGTTGTTTATCTCGACCTTCTCGGAGAGGACGTATGGCTTGAAACCGGTAGACATTAATGGAAATTTCGGAGGACTTACCCTGAAAAACTGGCAGTTTCTCCATAATCCCGATATCTGGATCGTAACCTTCAATACCTTTATTCTTGCTCTTTTGATGACCATCGGAGTTTTGGTCGTTTCCGCTTCGGCGGGATACGCGCTTTCCCGCATCAAATTTCCGGGACGCAAGTCCTTTCTGTCGCTGACCTTGGTGCTTCATGCATTCCCAAGTATCACCCTCCTGATCGCCATCTATTTTGTACTCCGCTTTTTCTCGCATCTTCCGGTTCTCGGTAGTTTTATGGGCTACAACACCATGGGAGGGGTTATCCTGGTCAGTCTTGCCCTGCAACTTCCCCTTGGTATGTGGCTGATGAAAGGCTTTTTCGATGCCGTTTCCTGGGATATCGAACGGGCAGCCCTGATCGACGGCTGTTCCCGTTTTAGGACCTTCTGGAACATCATGGTACCTCAGATTCGTCCGGGAATTGCGGCACTCTCGATCTTCTCTTTTATGACGGGGTGGAGTTCGTTTCTCATTCCCTATACCTTTCTTACAAGCGGTTCAAAAGCGGTTATTTCCACCTACCTGAATTCAATGATGCACAGTGATTCTCTTTCCATTCAGTACGGGGTGCTGGCCGCCGTCGGCTTGTTTCAGCTCATTCCCATACTGATTTTTTACACATTCAACCAACGATATCTGATGAAGATCTTCTCCGGCGGATCTCACGGTGGCGTATAAGCGAGGAAACAGATGAAGGTAATACTTGATACACTGACAAAGAAATTCGGAAACTCGACGGCTGTTGATAAGATCAGCCTGGAGATTGAAAGTGGCGAGTTCGTCGCCTTTCTCGGCCCTTCCGGCTGCGGCAAGACAACCACGCTGCTGATGACCGCGGGTATCTACAAGCCCGATGGCGGACACATCTTTTTCGGCGACCGTGATGTCACCACCCTTCAGCCGAAGGACCGAAACATCGGTATGGTATTCCAAAGCTATGCCCTCTATCCCCATATGACGGTGTTTGAGAATATCTCATTTTCCATGAAACTGAAAAAGGCGTCGAAACAGGAGATGGAAAAGGAGACTGCGGAGGTCGCGGAAATGCTTGGGATTGGAAACCTTCTGCACCGCAAGCCCGGTGAATTATCCGGGGGACAGCAGCAGCGGGTGGCCCTTGGACGGGCACTGATAAAAAAGCCTGAACTGCTTCTTTTCGACGAACCGCTTTCCAACCTGGATGCAAGATTACGGATTACCATGAGAAGCGAGATCAAGCGGCTTCAAAAGGAGCTTGGTATCACCTGCATCTATGTGACCCACGACCAGGTCGAGGCAATGACCATGGCAGACAGGGTTGCGGTGATCAAAGATGGAGTACTCCAGTCGTATCGGCCGCCGCTGGAACTGCATGAACATCCGAGGACCCTCTTCATCGGACAATTCGTCGGGAATCCGCCGATGAATATCTGGCAGGGTAGCCTGATCGATAAGGCCGATATGTCCTGTGTGAAGATGTCGGACGGCAGCCTTCTTCGCATTTCCAGGAAGCGCACGCCTCAACCGATGCCTGCAGACCTCACGGTCGGAATTCGTCCTGAAAATATCGAGATCCTATCCGAGGAAAGCGAAGATGCGGCCTCTGCTGTTGTTTCCCTTGTTGAACCCCTCGGCCGGGATAATTTGCTGCAATGCCGCTGTGGCGAACAGGAAATTGTTCTCCTTGCGGATCCCCGATCGGGCATACGTCCCGGCCAGAAGGTCTTCTTCAGACCGGACCCCGATGCGTGGCAGTTCTTTGATGCTCAAACGGAACAATCACTGCTTTGGAACTAAAAGTGTCGGCATGTTTTTTAGAGCATCCCAGAGGGGATGCTCTATTGTCCTTACTTTGGAAACGTGTATAGAATGAATAGGTAAAACACGCATCAAGGGGTAAGGAGCTATGTGTGAAATATTATAAAAGTGTTGTGCTTTTTCTTTTACTTCCCTTTTCCTTATATGCCCAGGAACATTGGTTTATGGCCCAGACCGATCATGCCGAGATCCAATCGGTGACGGCGACGTCGGAGTTGGTGGAGGCCCAGTTCCAGGGGAAATACCTTTATCCCCCCATTAATATTCTCGACGGGGATTTTTCCACCACCTGGTGCGAAGCCGATGCCGGAGGGCCGGGAATAGGGGAGGCCGTTACCGTTGAATTCGCTCAGCCGGTTTCCTTTGACGAGATTCAGATCGTCAATGGCTTTGCAAGCGGTAACGACTATTACCACAAGAATAATCGGGTCGCGGAACTGAAGCTGACCCAGGTCGCCGGAGAGCACTTTCAGCAGAAAAGCTATACCCTGAAGGATGATACGGAGGGATGGCAGGCCATCTCGTTTGGACTTCCCCAGACGGCCCAAACCATCACCCTTGAGATTGAGAAGGTATACAAAGGAAGTAAATACGACGACACCTGTCTGTCTGATATGCGCCTTTTGTATAAAGGAAAACCTATTCCTTTTACGAACCTTGCGGCCATACGGGCCGTTCAGGAAGAGAATTCGCGCCTGATGCTTCAGGAGGACAGCGAAAACTTCAAGGAGCATTTTGCGGCCCTCTATAAGCGGTCCGAAGACGGCAACAGTGACGATACCCTTTATATCGTTAACGATTCCGGCTACGGCTATATCATCAAAAATCTGATGGGATCCGATGGGCAAGGCAGAATGACGAAGGTTTCCTATGAGCAGCCCATGCCTCAGAAACGAGTGGATGCATATCTCCGAAATAAAGAAAAAGAAGATGATTTCTACTTTGAAGATTCTGATTACGAGGATCGGCTCCTTGTTTTTGAAGGCGATGTAAAAGGCTACGATCCGGATAATTACGATTATTTTATTCATGAAAGGTTTTCCTATGACCGCTATCCTCCCTCCTATACCCTTGCGAATTTCAGGATCATCAAGGACGAACAAATCGACTATGTAACGGTAAGGACGGTGATTCCCATCAAGCTCGACGGAACTGCGGGGTTGTACGTAAACGGAGAGTATTATCGGGTTGTGGATCCTGATCGGATCATGCTGTATACATTTGTTGATGAGTGGCCGTAATAGTGTGTCTTGATGCTGAATAGAAGAAAGCATAGGTATTATGTTCCGGCCAAGCACAGATCTCCTCTTCGTATTTTCATCGGCAGGATTGTGTATACGCTTCTCCGCTATGTGCTTTGGATACGCTTTGCAGGCCGCTTCGTTTCCTCTCCCCGAAAAAGGAGAAAGGGTACCGGAAAATTCGGCTTTCTCTGTATCGAACATAAGACACCTCTGTTTCGGCATCTGAGCGGAAGCAATAAGGAGCTTGAACGAAACAAGGTGCACAACCTCTCCCTTGCCGTTCGTCGTCTCGACGGAGTCGTGATAGAGCCGGGAGAGGTCTTCTCCTATTGGCGGCTCATCGGTCCGCCCTCCCATTGGCGGGGATTCAGGAAGGGGATGGTTCTGGTCAACGGACATCCCATGGCCCATATCGGCGGAGGGCTCTGCCAGCTTTCCAATTTGATATACTGGATGACGATTCATACTCCCCTAACGGTAATCGAGCGTTTTCGCCACAGCTACGATGTGTTCCCCGATTCGAACCGCACCCAGCCCTTCGGATCGGGAGCCACTTGTGTGTATAACTATCGTGATCTCCAGATTCGCAACGACGATGCCGTGGCCTACCGCCTATACCTCTGGCTGGATGATGAGTTCTTGCATGGAAGCTGGAATGCTCCCTGCCCCGTTGATCTTCGCTACGAGGTGTACGAGCAAAAGCACTGGATAAGCCAGGAGGCCGCAGGGGTGTACCTGCGCCACAATATTCTCAGGCGCAGGGTGCTGCGTGACGGACAAGAGATTGATGACCAGTACGTGGCGGAAAATCACGCCCTCATGATGTACGCTCCTCTTCTGGATACTCTTCGGAGGGATGCCGAGTGATACGCAGCTATAGGGCCGAGGATCTTGCTTCAGTGCTGGACCTTTGGGGCGAATTCGATCGCTTTCATGTTGCATCCGACCCTTCCCGTTTCAGGATTCCCGGTGATGATGAACGTCTTGCAAGACATCTTCACTATACCGCCGATGCCGAATCCTTTCTTCTTGTGGCCGATGTGGGGAGCGTACTCTCCGGCTTTATCGCCGGCACATTCCGCAAGACCCCGGCCGTTGCGCTTCTTCGGGACGCCTCTATTCAGGAACTACATGCCATCTTCGTTTTGCCGGATACCAGGACGGAGTCTGTCGGATCGGAGTTGGTCCGGACCGCACTTGCGCTTGGACGTACGCGAAGGGCTCGGGAAGCAGTGTGTCATATTTGGTCCTTCAATGATCCTGCTGCGGCTATGGTCAGGAAACTCGGATTTTACAGGCAAAGCTCCAAGTTTGCATTCATATTTTCCGATTCTGAGGAAGGTCGGTGAAGCTTCTATCGGACCGTGGGAGGACGGTCGATACAATACTTCTGCTGCTTTTGTCTCTGCTCCTTTTCTCTTCGCGTCTCATTATGTTGAGCAAAAGCCCGGAACCTTGCGGCCTCGACGGTTATTTTTATGCCATGGAGGCCCGCTCCTTCATGGAGCGGGGACATCTGGAGAATTTCAGCCTGGCTCCGTTCTATTATGTGAGTGGCCTTTTGGGGCTTCTTTCCGGCTCTCCTATCCTCGGCGTGAAGATTGCCTCGGCCCTATGTTCGGCGCTGATTCCTGTCGCTCTTTTTTTACTTCTCAACAGGCTGTTTTCCAATCAGAGGCGTTTCGCTCTTCTCGCCTCACTCCTCGCATCCGCCTCACCTTCACTGGCATTGATGGCGGTGAACTATCTGAACAATCTTTTGGGGCTTGTCTTTTTTCTCTTCTTTTGCTTATGCATCGTCTCTTTTCTGGATGCTCCGGCGATTTTGTCCGGAGCCGGTACGATTCTCTGTGCCGTAGGGGCCGTCCTTAGCCATCCCGTTACGGCGGTCTATCTGTTTGTCCTTTCCCTCCTTTTCCTCTGCTCCCGCCTCTCCCGAAGACTGCAAATCTTCCTGCTTTTCATTGCCGGAGTAGTGGCTATCCTGGCCCTTTTATTCAAAGGCGATTACCTTAGATTTCGAGCCGGCTTCTCCCTCCTGCCGGGGCTGCCACTTTTATCTCCTTTTTTTAGAAAACACCTTCCCGTTTCCGTTTGCCTTGAGATGAGCCTTCTCTTTCTATTGGTATACCTATTCGCTTTCTGGTATATCATCAAAAAAAGAGCGTTTTCCTTGCTTTTCCTGGGAATTCCAGTGCTCTATTTTCCTTTTTGGCGACTTGATAGTTTGGATTTGGGCTATCGCCTTTTCCTATCGGCCACACCCTGCGGGATCGCTCTTACATGCTTTTTTGCCGCCGAACTTTTTCCCAAGCGCCTGGAGGGGAAATCTTGGCTGCGGTTCCTCTTGGTCGACGTCGGAGTTTTTCTGACGTTTGCAACGATAACGGTCTACAAACCTGAACAGGATCCGCCGTATGGTCTTTATCGAAGGGTGGTTGCCTCGGTGGATCTTCCCGACGATAGCCTGCTCATCGCGCACCAGGGGCTGAACCACGTCTATACCTTTTATAAGGACTTTCGTGATGCCCTTAACTATGAACCCGATTTTCCTGTTCCCGAAGGGAAATTGTGGCGGATTGCTTACGAAGCGCCGGAATCTGTTATCAAACGGCGTTATCCTGCTGCCGTCGAAACCGGAGAAATTCGTAGCCTTGGGTATGGCTATCTTTTGATCCGGGAAAAGCTATGGCAGGATTATTTGGCCTGGGAAGATGAACCGATCAGCAGGAATTTGAAAAACTGGTATAATCCTCATTCAAGCCGACCAAGGTTTGTCAGGTAGCTACTGTCCAGAATCGTGGTGGGAAATGAATAAAATCTCCTTTTCTTGTAGTTACTTTTAGACCTTTCTATTGATGTACTCGGAGTAATCCTTGAGCCGGGGAACATATTCACTTTCGAATAGGCTGGATGAGATCATATAGTCGGCAGTCGAGCGGTTATTGGCCAGAGGGACATTGTACAAAACGGCAATCCGGGTAAGGGCCTTTACATCCACATCATGGGGTTGAGGCTCCATGGGGTCCCACAAAAAGATCATCATATCGATTCCTCCCTCTGCTATAAGGGCTCCCAGCTGCTGATCCCCTCCCAATGGGCCCGATTTAAGTTTTTTAAGGTCCAAATCGCTTTTGGTGTATTTTTTCCCATCTTTTTGATTTTCAATCTTGGAAAGAAAAGCTTTTTCCACCAAGGTGCCTGTTGTTCCGGTACAGTAGAGACGATGGGGAATTAAAGACTCCCAATTATATTCAACCCACTCAATGAGGTTTTTTTTCCGATTGTCATGTGCCACTAAGGCTATTTGTTTTCTCTTTTTCATGGGGTCAATATACGTAGATTTTCTCTTTTAGGCAATCAGAACGAGTAATGCTGCTTTTTGATTCGTGTAGTAAAAGGTTAACGGATGGAGATGATTATGTGGTATACTTTTTAACACCAGCAAACATATTGGGAAGGAGGCTTTACGTTATGAAAAAGGTATGTTTTTTTTTCACAATGGTTTTTTTCCTTTCTTCGTTTTCTGCTGCGGCTCATGCCGATCCTATTCGTTCCGGTCTTGGTGTTCAACTTTCGAGCGATGGGACCGCTGCATTGGTGCTCCATGCATCGAACATTGAAGCGGGGATTAAGGCTCAAGCGTTTCTCTACGATTATGCTAGCGAAACCGCCAGCTATCCCAACCTATTAGTCGTTGGGATGCATGTGGCATACCTATTCTCTTCTGCCCAGGCTGATTCCGAGTTCGGTATAGGCATTGAGGCCCACACTGGTATTGGTTTGGAAGACCTAGAGTATGACGAATATATCGATCTGGGACTTCGCCTTTCGATTAACCAGCCGATATCCAGGCGCCTCTATATTTCAGGAATTCTCTATCCGTTTTTTATGGAGACGCGTGATGAGTCCGATGTTGATGACGATTGGGAGATGACAGTAACGCTTCCAAAAGCAAGCGTCGCCTTTACGCTTATCTTCTGATCGAAACCTGAAGCAGGATTTCTCGAAAACTCTTTCTCACCATTTCCTTGATGATTTTCTATTCAGCCATGTGTTTTGTTGGTACAATGTTTTGCATACATGGGAAATAGACCGTATCACATAATACTTCTTCAATTTCTCATACACCTTTTTGTACTGCTGTTATTCTTTACTGCACAGAATCTTCCTGATTTCCCAATTCAATGGGTCGTTCAATTTGCGGGACTCCTTTGCCTTTCTCTTATGTTCAGTATAGCTGCCTTGTTTTTTCAGAACGCTGTGCTACATAGTCTGATTCTTTTTCTTCGGACGATGATCTTCCTGCTGTTGGGGTTTCCCCTTGGAACCAATATTTCTATAGAAACGGTATTGCTGGTGTCTATTCTCTTCGACATGCATATGTACTTACCTGGTTCTGTTGCTTTTGTTTTGTCGATATTGATCATCTTGCTGGCATGGAGCTTTCAAAGGTCATGTCTGATCTGGGATATGGAACAAAGCAGCCCCCCCATGAGTAACCGGTTACTTTTTCTTGTATTCGGTCTTGCCGTTGATGCATGTCTTTTTGTCTTAAGCATGTATACCCGTAAGCTGGCCAAAACTCGAAATATACTGGAACATTATGAAATATCGATCTCAAATCTGATGGAAGCCAATTTGCGATTGCAAAATAGCATAGTGACCGAAATTACTCAGGCAACCAATAATGAACGGAAGAGAATAGCACAGGACCTTCATGATATAATCGGTCATTCGATGGTGAATATCATGATGATTACCGATTC
Organism: Sediminispirochaeta bajacaliforniensis DSM 16054; assembly: GCF_000378205.1. NCBI lineage: Bacteria > Pseudomonadati > Spirochaetota > Spirochaetia > Spirochaetales > Spirochaetaceae > Sediminispirochaeta > Sediminispirochaeta bajacaliforniensis. The sequence goes on from NZ_KB899410.1 coordinate 77,051, forward strand.
CATAAAGGACAGACTCGACGATAGAGAAGGGATAAAGGCATATTGCGATGTCATTCATCAGCAGGCATCGGGAGCCTTAAGCGAAACGGAAAATTCGATGCGCAGGTTAAGAAATCAGTATGATAAGCGTAAGTATGATAGTGTCGCCATAAAAAAACTGACTTCGATCTTTGAAAAAGCCACCGGTGTTGAAGTTTTATTGGAGTTTCGGAATGCACCGACCACCTTTGGTGAGAAAATCGACCGAATTGTGTACCGTTGTATCCAAGAGGGCCTCACAAATGCCTTTCGTCATGGTAGAGCAAATCGTATCACCATTCTCTACTGGAAACATGAAACCGGCGAAATGGAGATTACGATAAAAGATAACGGTAAAGGTGTGAAAAATCTTAATGAGGGTATCGGCATATGGGGAATGCGTGAGAGACTTTCCGGAATAGGAGGAAGTATCACGGTAAATCCTTCCGAATTCGGATTTTTCTTAACCCTTACCTTTCCGTTTTGCACCGTTTCAGACCAGGAGGTTGTATCCGATGATAGAGTTGGTTATTGCTGATGATCAGGTACTCTTTGTGGATACCTTGAAAAGTGTTATAGAACATCGCGCGAAGGATATTCATATCACGGGGGTTGCCTACGACGGAAAAACGGCATTGCAGATCATTGAACAAACAAATCCCGATGTGGCGCTCTTAGATGTAAAAATGCCCTATATAAATGGTCTGGAACTTTCGCAAAAGCTTTACATGATTCGTCCTGGGGTTAAGGTGATAATTCTTACCACCTTTCCCGATGATGAATTTGTCGAACAAGCCTTGCAGCACGGCGCTGCGGGGTATCTGCTAAAGAACATGCTTTCGGATGATCTTATTAATTCCATTAGAATGGTCCATTCTGGAAATATCTTGATATCAGAAAAGGTCGGTTCGGTGTTGCAGCAACGAGATCATAACGATTGCACCAGGGAGAAGAACGAATCCTTTACCAAAACCCGCCGGGAACTCTTGCGCCAGTTAAGTAGAAGGGAACGGGAGGTGTACGGATTGATGCTTCAGGGATACAGTAACGACGAAATTGCTGAGATGTTGTTTATTGCCACGCAAACGGTAAAAAATCATATCCGCTCGATATATTCAAAAAGTGGCTTTCATAATCGATCAGACATCATTCATTTGGATGATTCGGAACAGTAGGAAACATCAGACGCGCATATCTCCTATTTCTCTGGCAAAGCGGGCTCTTTAGTACTTTTTTAGTACCCCAATTGGTACTTTTAGGCCTTTACCGCTGAGTCGACCATCCCTATTGTCATAATAATTAGGAGGTTTGAATCATGAAAAAAATCCAAGCATTTCTTGGTATGCTGGTGCTTTTATCAAGCACGTTGCCTATCTATGCAGGAGGTCGGCAGGAAGGCGAAGAGGGCATTACCATCTGGACAAAGTATAACGCGCTTAATCCAGAAAACATCCGTGATGAATGGCTGAAAAAAACATTGGAGGAGTATCAGGCGGAAACAGGAAAAGTAGTCGAGAATATTTTTGTCCCATACGACCAGATTAACAATAAGCTTAATGTCGCCGTAACGGCGGGCGGTCAAGTTCCGGAAATTTCATACGTGGACAGCCAACAGCAGGCCTTTTACATCACCAACGACACCCTTATGGATCTTACCGATTATGTGAAGGATGCATCATGGTATAAAGATCTTAGTCCCCGAGCATTGGCTGCATGCACCGCACCGGACGGACGCATCTTGTGTGTCCCATTGAATATCGGCACGAGGGTAAGCTATGTCTGGGCAGATGCCTGGCCGAATGGGTTTCCGGGAACTACTACGGAGTTTCTAAAAGAAGCTGAAAGGATCAAGGCTGAAGGACACTATGCCATTACGTTTAAGGCCTCGGAGAAGTATGGAGCCGAAGGGCTCTACTATGGCCTAATAAAAAGCTATGGGGGAAGGTACGGCGATGGAAAGGGACAGGCTGGCTGGGCCAGTCCCGAGACCGCAACTGCCGTGGAATTCCTTCGCACTCTTTTCAAAAACGGTTACGCACCCGAGATCGATCTTGCCCCGGGATTCGACAATGAAAGGCCTTTTATGCAGGGCGATGCGGTATCTTTCGCCGGCATTTCATGGTCCTACGTATATATGAATCCCCTTACGGCACCGGATGGCACGATTTTTGATAATGGGGCCCAGTCCGTGGCAAAAGCGGTCGAGGCTGGCAAAATCATTGTTGCGCCTTATCTTTCGGCACCAAATGGAGAGCCTGTGGCGGCCATTACCTGTTCGGCACTTGCCATTCCTCAGGGAGCCGAGCATATAGCGGAAGCCAAGGCTTTTATCGATTGGCTCATGACTACCGAACGGAATGCTGAATGTGCCGAGGCCATTGGGGGCCTGCCTTCGCTTCGTCCTGCCATGGATACACCGACTTTTAAGAACGCCTACTGGCAGCAGGTTGCGAAGATCACGGAATCCTATGGGGCTCCCTATCCTGCGCTGGCAGAATATGATCGGGCTCTCACAAAGCTGGCTCAAACATTCGAGGCGCTCCTGGCCAATCCGAATTTGGATAGTATGGAAAGGCTTAAACAAGCCCAGGAAGAGGTAAACAGATAATGAGTGAAAGAGAAGGTGGTTCCCGCCGGAATTTCACCTTCTCCTCTCTCTTCTGACCTCTCCAAGTATCTTACAAATTTGAAAGGGACATTATATTGGATGTACACAATGAATTGCTGAAAAAACGTTTTCCCTCGACCAGCAGAGGCAGAACGGCTTTTTATCTTATTTCGCCCGCGGTGTTTTTTTTGTTTGTCTTGCAGGTATACCCGATTTTATATGCGTTATATCTAAGCTTTTTCAAAACGCGAGGGCGTTCCATGAGTTTTGTGGGGCTTGATAATTACCTTCGGTTGCTGAGCGATACAGATTTCTGGGCAAGCTTGCGACATACATTCTTTTTTACTGCGGGTTATCTCGTATTAACATTGTGCTTAAGTCTTTTTCTCGCACTGCTGCTTAATCGGCGCATGAAACTATCTCCTTTTTATATCTTGGTGATTTTCACCCCCTGGGTGCTTTCGCCGGTAATTGCCGGGACCATGTGGCGATGGCTTTTTCAGCCCGCTTACGGTGTTCTGCAATTCTTGCTGGAGCCGATATTCCATAAGACGCTGATTACGGACGACAAGGGTGCAATGGGCATCGTCATTCTCGCCCTTTCCTGGCGTAATCTTCCTCTTACTACGCTGCTTTTTCTCGGGGGCCTGCAAACCATTTCATCCGAAATATACGAATGCGCCTCTCTGGATGGAGCAACAGCATGGCAACGCTTTTCCCAAATCACCATGCCCCTGATGAAGCCCAGTCTTCTTATCAACATATTGATAAATACCATCCGCGGAATAAACGTCATCAGCATTATATTGTCGATCACCCGTGGTGGTCCTGGAAGGGCGACAGAGGTTTTGGGTCTCTTTCTCTATCGTAACACATGGCAATACGGTGATTTTGGGACCGGAGCGGCTCTGGGAATTCTGATGTTTCTACTGACCGGTGTCGTGTCGCTCATCTATTTACGGACCATCAGGATGGAGAATTGATTATGGCAAAGCGACCTTCCCACATTCCGCTGAATAACATACTCGTGCATCTGTTTCTTATCATTATGTGTCTTCTCATCATTTTTCCGGTTATTTATACACTGATGACATCATTCAAAAATGAAATAGACGTACTAACGGCACCTCCCACTTTTTTCCCGCCGAAATGGGTTCTTAGCGGGTATGCCCAGGTCTTTCGAAGTGACATGGTACATGTGTATCTGGTCAATACCATCCTCAATTCGGTTATAGCCTCGGTGATAGCGATTCCTCTTGCAAGTCTGGCAGGATATGGATTTTCACGCTATAAATTTCGTGGGAGTATGCTGCTGCAAACGGCAATTCTTGCAGTCTGGATGATTCCTCATCTTACAAATTTACTGCCCTTATATAAGCTGAGTTCACAGCTGCACCTGTTGCAGACCAGAATCCCTCTTGTTTTGGTCTATGTTTCCTACGGTCTGCCCATAAGCATCTGGATAATAAAGAGTTTTATCGATGCAATTCCCGAAGAGCTTGAAGATGCCACCCATTTGGATGGTTGTACCCCGCTTCAGTCTCTTTGGTACGTCATAACCCCACTGGCCGCCCCAGGCCTTTTTTCTGCTTTCCTCATGATTTTTGTAGACTCATGGAATGAATTTCTGTCGGCGGTAGTCCTTATTACCAATAATGAACTCAAAACAGCTACGGTAGGCTTGTATGATTTTCAGTCGGCATTCGAAACCTCGTATCATACCCTTGCGGCTGCCTGTATCGTTATTGCGATCCCCGTACTACTTACCTTCATTCTCGGCAGAAAGTTTTTTTTCCAGGCAATGCTGGAAGGCGCCCTGAAAGGTTGATGCGCGGCAAACAAGCCGGACAAGCCGACAAACGATAGGAGTAAAAGATTATGCAGATAAAGGATAGCGTGATATTGATAACGGGAGGTGCCATTCGGGTAGGAAGAGCATTCGCTCTCTATTTTGCCGAACAGGGAGCCAACATCGCCTTCAGCTATCTCAGTCCGGAAGAGAACCCGGAAGAAACAAAAAAAGAGATAGAAGCCTTGGGCGTGGGGGCCCTATCAGTCAGGACCGATGTGTCTGATCTTCACCAGATCGAAAGGTTGGTAACTGAAACCATGGATAGGTTCGGAAGAATCGACACCCTTATCAACGGCGCCGGAATCTGGCTTAAATCCCCCTTCCTTGAGATCAGTGAAAAAGAATGGGATCTTTCTATCAGTGTGAACCTCAAGGGGCCTTTCTTTTGCTCTCAGGCTGTTGCCCCCATCATGCGGAAGCAGAAGGGCGGGGTAATCGTCAATATAACCGATCTGTCTGCCTTTCAGGTGTGGGATTCTTACAGCCACCATGCCGCATCAAAGGCAGGCCTTGTCTCTGTTACCAAGTACCTTGCGGCCGAGCTGGCGCCTTACATCCGGGTGAACGCCATTGCCCCGGGGACCATCCTTCTGCCGCCGGGGGCAAGCGAAGAGAAAATCACATGGTCGCGGGAGAAATCGTTGCTGAAGAGAATAGGAACCCCGGAAGAGGCTGCCATGCTCATTCGTTTGATCATCGAAAACGATTTTATCACCGGAGGGATATATCCCGTCGATGGCGGGCGGTCTCTCGTATGAATGGGGCTCCCTCCTGCCGCTCTGTTTTGATCTATGGGGCTGCCGTGTTCCTGCCCGATGGCTGGATAGAGCCGGGGTATATCTACCTGAAGCATGGTGTTGTTGAGCAGCTGGGAGCGGGAGATGTCCCCCAGGGGCTTTTCCAAGAGGCCGATACCGTCATACATGCACGCAATCGTGCAGTATTACCCGGACTGACGAATGCGCATACCCATTTTGCTCAGACCTTTATGCGGGGTCTTGCCGGCGGCAGGCCCCTTTTGCGCTGGCTGAAGGAGCGGATCTGGCCTCTTCAGGCCGCCTTCGCTGCGGATGATATGGATCTCGCCGCACGCTTGGGAATCCTTGAGAACATCCGTTGTGGAGCGACGCACATAACCGATCATCATAAAGTAACATACACTCCGGAACATACCCATGTCGTCTGTAAGGCCGCCGACGACATGGGGGTCTATATGACCCTGGCCCGTTCCTGGTCGGATATAGGGGCTGGTGCGGAAGAGCCCCGACAGATTCTCGATCATCTTGCTTCTCTCTATTCAACATGGCAGGGGGGACGTATTTCCATCGCAAATGGCCCGCTGGCTGCGTGGCGATGCAGTGCCCAGACACTTCTCGAAAGCCACGAGCTTGCTCTGAACAACGGTTCTTTTTCACATATCCATATAGCAGAATCTCTGGATGAGATAGAGATGAGTGGAGAGAAATACCAGATGTCTCCTTTCGCGTGGCTTGATTCTCTCGGTATTCTTGATGCCCGAATGCAGCTTGTCCATGCTGTCTGGGCCGATGAACATGATGTCGATAGGATTGCCGATTCCGGAGCTATCGTTGTTCACTGTCCGGTAAGTAATGAGGTGCTTGGTTCCGGAATTGCGCCGCTATCCACATTCCTTGCGCGAGATGTGCGGGTTCTCCTTGGAACCGACGGCCCTGCAAGTAATGATACCCAGGACATCTTTGAAACAATAAAAGCCTCCTTGCTGCTTTCCAGAGTTTCCACACGTAACGCCAATAGTCTAAGCCCTGCCGAGGCCCTTCATATGGCCCTTGATGGAAGAAGGATAAAGGAGGGTGGGGCGGCTGATCTGATCATTGTAAACCTCGATCATCCACGAGCGACTCCTGTACACGACCATGATTCCGCACTTACCCTCTGCTGTCACGGCAGCGATGTGGAGACGGTGATAGTGGATGGGAAAATCCTCATGCATGACAACAAAGTATTGGTCGGGGATGAAGCGTCTCTGCTCTCCGAATGCAGGGAGCGGGTTAAATTTCTGAGGGAAAGGGCGGGGTTGGAATAGCGGGAGTGGAGAGGTGGCACCGTCTTCAAAGATTATCCACATCCCTGAATGTCCCAAGCTCTACATTGGGGAATACAACTGAAATCGTTGTGACATCATCGACCTGAATGGAGATGTTCCCAAACAGCTGTTCTTCGGCAAGGACCGTGGTAATCAGCAGATCGGTTCCCGAAGGGACCAGCTCTTCTTTTCCTCCCAATGATCCTTCCAGTTTTAGCGTGATCACGAAGTTGTTTCCCTCTTGTGAAAATATGATGGTGATTCGATCATTGTCATGTGTACATGCGGCTGAGCCGCTGACGGCGGTACGAATCAGTTCATTGATGATCATCCCGCAGGGAATTGCATGATTTATCCCCAAGGTAAATGGGGTATTGTGAAGCAATAGTTGACAGCCTGTCGGAGGTGTTTCGGCAGCCTCATGTGCCGCCCGAAATATTTCATGACTATAGAGCGCCATGTCCACCTCTTTCAGATTCGGGGAACGGTAGAGGAGTTCATGAACATAGGCCAGGGAATGAATGCGGGATTCAAACCGCTTAAAAAAATCTTCTGTCCATGGATAGACTTTCTCAGGCTTATCAATCGATATGAGGCTTTTTACGAATTGAAGATTGTTGTTGACTCTATGGTAGACCTCCTGCAGAAGGATGGTCCGCTCTGCAAGTGCCCGTTCAAGAGCCTTATTGTTTTCATGGAGTGCATGGGTTTTTTCTTCCACGACCTTTTCGAGCCCTGCATTGATCTGTTCAAGCAGTCTTCTTCCCCGTTGAATGTCGAGTTGTGTTTCTATCCGTGCTATGAGTTCCACAGGTTCAAAGGGTTTGAGGATATAGTCACGGCCGCCGGCCGCAAAGGCCTTGGCTATCAGGTCGTGGTCGTCAATGGCTGAGATAAACAAGACGGGAATCTCTGCCGTTTCCGGGGTGGCTTTTATTCTCCTACAGGTTTCAATACCGTTAATGCCTGGCATTCTGATATCGAGCAGTATAAGATCGAACTGCCTATGCTGAAGTAGTTCAATGGCTTCCAGACCGCTCAGGGCTGCGGCTATGCGATACCCCTTTTTCCTGAGAATGGAGCTGAGAATGAAAAGATTATTACGCGTGTCGTCAACAATGAGAATATTCCAATATTCTTTCTCATTCATCGCTTGCCGCCTTCTGTTTCATGGCTGCCAAAAGTTCATCGAAAGAGGCCAGCTGCTGGCGAACGGCATCAATATCAAAGGAGAGCATCGACTGCCGCAGGGATGTGCCCCACGTGACAAGATCAGGAACGTGGTAGCTTTGGGCCAATGTTCCTATTTCATCTGCAATATCGATGATATCATCAACAAGCAAATCCTGACCAATGGAGTGTAGCCTTGGAAGGAAGCTTCGTTCCATGGTGGTGATCAGGGTTTCCAGCTCTTCGCGAGAAGCTTCTCTATCTCCCTGTTGTGCTGTTTTCTTGTCCCCGTTATTGGAACGGGCATCTGATGAGCTTCCCTCTTCATACGGGAGATACCGTTTTAACTCTTCTATCAGCCGACTTTTTCGAATTGGCTTTCGCAGAAAGGAATCGGCATAAATTTTCATGGCCCACTCGTCATTCTTGGTGATGGATGCTGTGAGCAGAATGATCGGAATAGAGGCTGTGCTTTCGTTTGCCTTGAGCTTTTCTATTAATTGTATGCCGCCCATAATAGGCATTTTGAGATCGGAAATAATGAGGTCGGGGGTGAAGTCGGAAAGCTGTGAGAGTGCTTCCGCCCCGTTCGATGCCTCTCGATACGTGAAAGGGCAATCGTTCAGAAACCCCCTTATCAGGAGGTTATTTTCCGGCACATCATCCACGAGGAGGAGTTTGGAAGGAGAAAATTGTACATGTTCTGTATCCTCATTTTCTTTCTCAAGAGAGGCCTTCTCGACGATGGCGACATTGGGAAGCTCGATTGAAAAAATAGCACCTTCGCCTGGGGTGCTGGTAAGTGAAATGGTCCCTCCCATTAATGTCGAAAGACGTCGGCTGATGGCGAGTCCAAGGCCGGTCCCCCCATACTTGCGGTCCCACGCTACCTCTCCTTGCTCGAATATACCGAAGATACGTTCCTGATCGAAAACGGCAATTCCCGGTCCCGAATCGGCCACATCGATACGGAGGTCCACGCTTGTGGCCTCTTCCGAATGCTTCCATGTGTTTATCACAATTCGCACTCCTCCGACTGTCGTAAATTTTATTGCATTACCGACAAGGTTCACCAATATCTGGCGAAGGCGTGTTCTGTCGATGAGGAGTGCCTCCGGCGTTGCCGTTGCAATCTCTACATCGAGGATGAGATGCTTCTTTTCCGCCAGGGGGGCATAGAAATAACGCAGCTCTTCCATAAGAGATGTGATATCCGTAGGTTCCGGTTTGAGAACGATTTTGTCTGCTTCGACTTTGGAAAGATCAAGAAGATCGTTGATAATGGCCAGGAGTGTTGTTCCGCTTGAGTTGATTGCCTCGATATACTTACGTCGACGCGGGTCACTTTCTTCTGCTTCCAGAATTTCGGTGAAACCGAGGATTGCATTCATTGGCGTTCGTATTTCATGGCTCATGTTGGCCAGAAAAATAGTTTTGGTCTTGTTGGCCGATTCCGCTTCATTCTTGGCCCTGCGAAGTTCCTTCTCCGATCGTTTCCGCATTTCATCGGCAGTAACCCAATTCCAGATGATCAGCCATGTGACAAAAAGATAGGTGATCCACCCCATGCCGATCGTTGCCAGACGTCGGTGTATGGGACGATTGAGATCTGCTTTGCCGATAAACGATACGCATTTCCACGCTTCGCTGAAGTGGACCTTGAGCAAGGAAAAGGGTGCCTGCCATTTTTCATGGGGGCGGATTGTCGAAAAGCTGAAAAGACCCGAATGTGTTTCAACACTTCCTTCTTCAAAGTTCATGATTGTTGCGGCAGCTTCGGGGAAACGGTCGTAAATGGTTCGTTCTTTGCGATCATCGAACATGAACCCCCATTCGTCTTTCGCCGTTGGGCCTCTAAACCAATAGCCGTCGGAGTTAAGAAAAAAAAGGCGAAGATCCCCGAGTATGGAGGCCTTTTCCATGCGCTCGAGTAGTTTTTCACCGAGATAATTGAGCACGATGATGCCCCTCTTGTTTCCCAGGTAATCGGTGACCGGCATACCGATTCTGAGCATCGGTTTATATGGTACTTCCAGCTCCCCATGTTCGATATTAAGATCCAGGGGTGAAATATAGGCCTCCCCCGGCTCAAGTTTGAATGATTCGGTGAAATAGTATCGGTCTCGTTTGTCCTGCAGTTCTTCCTGCGGAACGATAACTGCCTTTCCATCTATAAGATTAACCCGAATGCGTTCAAAGCCTGTCTCATCGATAAGACGAACCTGGTCGTATATTTGGCGTGCATTGCTAAACATCAGGAAATCCCAACGAATGTTTTCCATGGCACGGCTTTTTTCCCATGGATCATCGGAAAAAAGGTCCGGTATGCAACTTAACTGGGCCAGAAAATTTACATCGGAGATTATGTGCATGAGTTCGTCTTCGACGATATAAAACTGGATTCCGACGGCATGCTTCTGAGATTCTATAATAGAGCTTCTTTCAACCCTACTGGGAATAAAAACCATCAGAGCGGCGACAAGTGTACCGAATAAGAATACCGGTAAGAGAAGCCGCGCTGCTCTGATGCGAACGTTCTTTGTTTTTCCTTCTTTACTCATGGGCTTCCTTTCTATATGCCGGATAGTCCCACCCTGTTGCTCAATACCGACGACAGCCCTAAGTATAGTAAAGAAGTTAGCGATTGCAAAAATTCGGCTGTTTAACTATTTCGGATAAACCATCCTTAACCCCGAGATTGTACCAATTCCGCATATTTCCCCGTAGAGGCGTGTCAGAAGCGGCTCATCGAGGATACGGGAGGGATTTCCTTTTGCCATCAGTCCTCCCCGGCCCATGACCAGGACATGGTCGCAGAACCAGGAGACATGATTGGGGTCATGGGCGCAGGCGAAGACCGTCTTCCCCGTTTCGACGATCTCTCTGAGGATCTTCCAGATCATGATCTGATTTTTGAAATCGAGAGAGGAGGTCGGCTCATCGAGCATAATAAGAGGTGTGTCTTGGGCAAGGGCTCGGGCTATGAGAACAAGCTGACGCTGACCGCCTGATATATTGGTATAGGGTTTGTCGGCGATTTGGGATAAACCCAATCGTGCCATTGCCTCTTCGGTGCGCTCACGATCTTCCTTCGTGATGCCGAAGACTCCTCCGAAATGGGGAGCCCTCCCCATGAGAACCACCTCACGTACCAGGAAAGGAAAGGGTGAGGAATGATCTTGGGGAACATAGGCCACCAGTTTTGCCATTGCCGCCGTGGATATTCTGGAATGCTCCCTGCCTGCTATGGTGATATTCCCCTTTGCCTTGAGAAGGCCGAGGCAGCATTTGAACAATGTCGTTTTTCCTGAGCCATTTGGACCGAAGAGCCCGCAGAGCCGACCCTTTTCGACATGGAAGGAAACCTTGGAAAAGAGCGGGGTGGTGTCGTAGGAAAACTCGATTTCGGCAGCTTTCAGCATTGTCTTCTCCTTATCCATAAAGGGTTTTACCCTTGCTGCGCAGAAGATAGATCAGGAATGGGGCCCCCACGACGGAGGTGAGGATACCGATGGGGATCTCCGAGCTTGCGATTGTCCTTGCCATTGTATCGCAGAGCAGTATGAAGAGCGCTCCCAGTAAGGCCCCCGCAGGAACGACATAGCTATTGTCTGCGCCGAATATCATCCTTGCTGCGTGGGGAGCCATTAGTCCCACCCACGCCACGATGCCTACTTGTGAAACACAGAGGGCCGTTACCAGCGTCGTCGACAAGATATACAGCAAACGGTATCGTTCCGGATGTACTCCAAGGGTTCTCGCCTCTTCGTCTCCCATGGAGAGAATATTCAGCTTCCAGGATGTGAGGAATATGATGGCGAATACAACGGCCACAAAGGGGGCCGTGAGGATGACATCTTTCCAGGTGGCATAATAGAATCCGCCCATCATCCAGAAGGTTATTTCCCGAAGCTGTGCATCCGGAGCGAGATATTTCAGAAGCGATACCATGGCAGAGAAAAGCGATCCGATGACCACCCCCGAGATGACGAGGGTGATGACCGGGGCCCTGCCTCTCGTCTTTGAAATGGCATAGCTTAGTGCGACTGCCAGAATCGCGAAGCCAAAGGCGGAGAGCTGCATCGATCTGATGATGGTTGGAAACATGATCCCCAGGGCCGCACCGAAGGCTGCTCCTGCGGAGACCCCCAAAATATATGGTTCAACCAGCGGATTCCTGAAGCAAGCCTGATAGGCTGCTCCGGAAAGGGCAAAGGCGACGCCCGTTATGATGGCCAGAAGAACCCGAGGGGTTCTGATGGTCCAGATGATCACCGTATGAAGCTTGGAGAGCTCCTCTTCACTCCCTCCCATGAGCTTGGTCCTGAGAATGTGATAGGTTTCCTCTGCCGATATGTCGTAGGTGCCGGCCGTCAGAGCCCAAAGGGTTCCGACGACCAGGATAAGAAGGAGCACCACGATCATGGTCAGCTTTTGTGCACTACTTTTCGACTTAGAAGTCATTTTCTACGGTCCAGTCGAGCCACTGGGCTGAGCGTAGACCCCGGGCCGTTGCATCATCGACGTGGTAGACATCCTTGTAGAATTGCAGAGCGACTTCATGAATCTTGATATCGCTGAAGAGTTCGGGGTAGGCTGCTTTCGCGATGATCAACATATCGAGGGGATATTCGACCCTGCGTGAGCAGTTCATCGGGGTCCAGGGCATGGCGCAGACCCTCCTGTTTTTGATGGCCCGCAGCTCCGAAAGAAGGCTAAAGTCGGGGCCCTCAAGGATCTCCCTGGGCGGATGATAACCGTTGGATGTAGGCAGAATGATCACGTCGGGATCAAGGGCGTATATCTGTTCAATATTGAGGATCTTTCCCCTGCCGTTTTCCCGAAAGGCATTTTTTGCGTGAGCGATGGATTCGATGATATAGGACTCCGGCGTATCTATTCCCCACACCGATCCTGTTCCCCCCTTTGTCCTTATATTGGGATTCAGCCCTAGCATGAGGAGGCGGGATTTCTTGCTCTCGGGGATGGCTTGGGTTCTTTCTTGTATAAGGTCGATGGTGGAGCGAAGATAGGCGGCCAGGGCCCTTGCCTTGTCTTCCTGGTGAAAAAGGCGACCAAGCACTGCCATCTCTTCGTTCATGCTGGTCAGATCAGAATTCCGATACCAGCTGGGTGAGTAGAGAACCAAAAGGGGAAAGCCCATTGCTTCGATGGTGGAGATGGTTTTTTCTACGGCCTCCCTATTCCCGCTACCCACCGTGCAGTCGCCGACCCGCAGAATTACCAGCTGGGGATTACTTTGTGCAAGGGTCTCATAACTGAGAATATTGCCTTGGGGCGAATTGATACAGGGAAGATCGTTGAGCCAGGGGTGGAGATACTTCATGGTGTTCCACCCTTTTGAATAGGTGTAATGCTCTCCTGAACCGGTGACGAAGCTATAGGTATAGTCCCGTTTCATGGACCAGGAACCGATGGCCACAACCTTATCGATGACCCCAAGGTGGGTCATAACCGCCTCAACAAAACCGTCGTCGATGGTAGCGATGCGCTCCAGCTCCTTGGGTAGGGTGATACTCTTGCCCCTCATATCCGTTACGGTGTACTGTTCTTGGGCACCGACTGCGAAACTCACAATACAGAAAAAAAGGATGGCCGCTACGCCGGTGGCCGAATGTTGGCTACGCTTCATGATAATCCTCCATGTTCCAAGATATCCGCATACCGACATGGTTGCGGGACATGACCAGACGTTTCCCGTCGGGTATTGTTCGTCGTTTTAGAAAATCAATGAGTATTGCCCGCTTTTCGCGACTGTGTGCATGAAAGCGGGCGCTATATTGTTCCAAAGCCTCCTCAAGAGAGCCGAATACCATAGTTCCGTGGCTCCTTGTAACCCGTATGTCCGGGTAGATCCCCATGGAATAGAGGAGATTGAAGACAATGTCGCTCTTAGGAATAGGATCGTAGGGACGACCATGGAGGAGGGGCCACAACTCGATGGCATCACGATCCCAGGGTTGCAGCCCTGCGTGCCAGTAGATGACGATGTGGCGCTTCGTTACGGCCATCATCTGTTTGATGCTTGTACTTACGTCAAGCATTCCGAGAGAAAAGGAAGCAATGCAGAGCTCATAGGGCGGCCTTAGATCCGCGATCGCGTCGATATCGTCCCAACGCTTTCTGATAATCGTGACATTGGTGATGCCTCTGTTGGCGATCTCCTCTTCCAATACCGCTGCCATGCCCGATGCCGGTTCCACGGCCGTTATGTGGGCGACCGACCTGGAGAGCGGCACCGCAAGGGTTCCCGGACCGGCTCCTATATCCAGAACATTCCAATCACGTTTCGCAAGATTGCAGATTTCTTTGATACGTTTCTGTGTCGCTTCTTGCTGCGACGAGCGTATCCGGTACTCGCGTGCCGATCCTTCATCGTCCCATGCCAGCCAGCACTCGCCCCTGCGACCCGATGCGATATTTCGTTTCTGCGCCTCTATCCATAGCTTAGCCCAGTCGAATTGTTCAACCATGCTTCACCTTTTGCCGGTTGATGAGGTTTGCCTGGTAGCCTGCTCCGAAGCCGTTGTCGATATTGACTACGGAGATTCCCGGAGCACAGGCCGAGAGCATGCCCAGGAGGGCCGACAATCCGCCGAAAGAGGCGCCGTAGCCGACGCTGGTGGGAACGGCAATGACCGGTACTGCCACAAGCCCTGCGACGACACTGGCCAGGGCCCCCTCCATTCCCGCCACGGTAACGACGACCCTGGCCTGCCGTATCTCTTCTATGCGTGCAAAGAGACGGTGGATTCCCGCGACCCCCACATCGTTAATGAACAGGGTCCTGCTGCCGAAGAATTCCGCGGTCCTGAGTGCTTCGCAGGCGACCGGGCGATCGGAGGTCCCGGCAGCGACCACGGCAACCAAGCCCTCCCGTTCGTCGGGATCGATAAGGCTGCCGATAGTGAGCGTGGCTCCTTCTTCCTCGTATACCGCTTCGGGGAAGCGGTTGCCGATTCTTTCCGCAAGCTCTCGACTGGCCCTGGTCCCCAGAACCGGCAAGCCTGCATCCCTCATTCCGACCATAATCGCTTCGGCCTGTTCGACACGTTTCCCTTTGCAGTAGACCACTTCGGGGTAGCCGGTGCGTTGGCTTCTGTCGGCATCGATCACCGCAAAGCCCAAGTCCGTCGTGACGCCACCTGAAAGAAGCCTTGCCGCCTTCGGTACGGAGAGTTTTCCCTCTTGTACCGAGCGTAAAATCGTTTCGGTTGATGTTTCTCGCTCCCTCTCCGTCACTTTTCAAGCTCCCCGGCAATCAGCTGCTCAGCCTCCCTGAGGGTGATGCCCTGCTCTCGGGCGACACGGAGCCGATCTTCGAACTCGATCTTCGTTCGTAAGGCCTGCTCACCGAAAAAAGAGGTTTTTGCGTGGGCCGTTCCGAAACTTCCGGTCACGATATGTTCTTGGCGGCGTAGGAAGCGGCGAGTCACCGCCGTTTCCCGGAAACCGATTGTTGTAGAGCCGGTGAAGAGGCAACGTCGCAAAGCATCGGCATGATTCTCATCGGTGAGAATCGAGACGATTGTCCCGGGTCGGGACTTCTTCATCACACAGGGGGTGAAGGTTACATCCAGGGCTCCGGCATCGAAAAGGCTTTGCATGAAATGCCCCATGGCTTCGCCGTCCATGTCGTCGATGTTCGTATCGATTTGGATGAGATCTTCGGTCAACCAGGGATCGCTATCCGAAGAGGCCGTTGTCTTATCCTTTGAAACTTCTTCCCTCCAGGAAACCCGAAGAATATTCGGCTTTTTCAGTTTCCGGGTTCCGATGCCGTACCCCGTTCGTATCTCGGTGAAACTACCGTTCGCGATAAACTCGTCCACACAAGAAGCCAGGATCGCGGCACCTGTGGGAGTAGTCATCTCATGATCGAAGCCACCGGTTTTCACCGGCAGCCCCTTACACAAAAGCTGGGTGGCAGGTGCCGGGACCGGTAGAATACCGTGGGCACACTCGACCGTCCCTCCGCCAAGTTCGATGGGTGAAGAGGTAATCCGTTCAGGAGCAAGGATATCCAGGCAGACGGCCGCACCGACAATATCGATGATCGAGTCGACGGCACCCACCTCATGAAAAGCCACATCCTCAACGCTTTTACCATGTACCTGAGCTTCCGCTTCCGCTATTCGTGAAAAGATATCGATGGCACGTTTTTTTGCTCCTTCGGGGATGCTCGATGACTCGATGAGTGAGCGAATTTCCTTCCATGTGGTGTGGCTGTGATGATGGTGATGCTCATGGTCGTGATGCTCATGGTCGTGATGCTCATGGTCGTGATGCTCATGGTCGTGATGCTCATGG
>NZ_KB899410.1:93194-230157 GCF_000378205.1 Sediminispirochaeta bajacaliforniensis DSM 16054
GTGATGCTCATGGTCGTGATGCTCATGGTCGTGATGCTCATGGTCGTGATGCTCATGGTCGTGATGCTCATGGCCATGCTCGTGGTGATCATTCAGGTCTTTCACCACGGCATGGGTGCCAGTGATGCCGCAGCGTTCGTCACGGTGAAAATCGAGACTCCAGTGATCCACACCGAGTTTCTCCAGCTCGCTTCGTATGCGCCGGGGATCGACTCCCAGATCGACAAAGGCTCCCAAGGTCATATCACCGGAAATCCCGGCGAAACAGTCAAAATGTAGGGTTTTCATGTGTAACACTCCTTAGTACTTTATATTGTCATGTTCGTTATCGATGGTCCTATTCATGCTGCCGCTCCGATAGCCCGATAACTCGAAAGCGACGTAAAGAAACCCAATCCGCTTCAAGGCTGTTGAAATCTCGTCCAGCCGCTCTTCATTGAAGAACTGTAGTCGCTCATCCGGGGCCACCTCGATACGTGCAATGTCGCCGTGAACCCGTACCCTATATTGGTGAAAGCCGATTTTCCGCAGGAACGCCTCCGCTTCCTCGATCTTTTTGAGTTTTTCCGTGTCGATTCGATCTCCATAGGGGATACGAGATGCCAGGCAGGCAAAGGATGGTTTGTCCCAAGTCGGGAGGTGCAGAATTTTCGAAAGTTCACGTATCTCGTTCTTGTCGAGCCCAATCTCCAAAAGCGGGCTGTGGATTCCAAGTTCTGCCAGGGCTCGCATACCCGGACGATAGTCGTAGCGGTCGTCGGCATTTGAACCATCCAGGATAGTGTCGATGCCGTAGTCGGCCGCTGTTTGGAGAAGCGCGGTAAAGACGATTGTTTTACAGTGGTAACAGCGATCCTTGGGATTGGCAGCGACCGTTTCTGAAAGCAGCTTGGCTTGGATGCAGACATGTTCGATACCGATTTTTTTTGCAAGATCCTTTGCCTCCTCCACCTCACGTTGGGGGATAAAGGGTGATATAAGGCTTATGGCAATGGGTCGCAGGCACGATGCTTCCATTGCCGCCCGGCACAGGAAGGTACTATCGACACCGCCGGAAAAGGCGATCGCGACCCTTCCATAGGCGGAAATATGTTCCAGCAGCTTGTTATATTTATCCTGTATTGTCATTCTTCCCGCTTCTCCCCCGGCGCAGTAGCCGGAGAGGCGGTGAAAATTTCCCAAGACATACCTCTCTCCTTAAGCATAATCGTAAGGAGTTCATCTCCCGTGAGGTCCTTCTTGGTACCGTTGATAGAAAAAATTTTATGATGAGTGCCGTCCGTTCATCGGATGGGCCGAAGGCCGTGTGCCCTCTTTACGGATTCATTCCGTCCATGCAGGCTATCATTTTCGGTGAGATTCTGTCAATTAATCTTTTCTGCTGTTACGAATCCTGGTGATAGCCAAGGCCTAACTTGGGTCTTCCGACATCAAGGTGATGATCTGCTCCACGGCATCTTTTATATTGGTCTGTAAGGTCCGGGACGAGGCTCCGGGAATGATAAGCCTGCATCGATCGATGGGAATCAAAACCTTTGTAGCCGAACTCTCCGCAACAGCACTTGCGATTTTCGGGCTGATTTCTCCGTACAATGCATTTGCAATGATGATACCGATGGGACCGGCGATAATGTCGACCCGTGGGGCGTTGTAGATGATTGCATTCTCTCCGGTTGCCCCTATCGAAGCTCCCGATTTCAGCATGGTAACGGTTGCCGTTGCATTGGTTCCAAGTGCAAGCAATTCGTCGATTTCAGCAAGATGTGGTTTTAGCGCCTGTACAATAGCCTTTCCCACGCCCCCGCCTTGTCCATCGATAACCGCTATTTTCATGGAACCTCCTCATGCTCAAAACACTTTGACTATAAATGGCTTACCGCCGGTGGTCAATCCGTGGCCTTTTTTGCCTTCGTGACGTATAGTTATCGCTGATGAAAAACAGGACCATGCTCTTGCTTCTTTCGATTTCATATTTTGTGTTATACGCTCTTAATCTCATGCTCCCGTTGCAGGGGGCTAATCGTACCACGCGAATATGGGATGTAACGGAATTGCTGCTTGCCTTTGGGGCTTGTTTGGTACTTATCCGACTGGGACATGCTTTGAAAAAGGAATGGATTCTATCGGGGGCCCTCCTTGGGGGGCTAAGCGGCTTTTCCCATTATTGTCATGATCCCAGCATATTGGGGACTCTGTTGGAAGTCGCTGCCGTAGCGCTTACAATTTGCGCCTCACTGCTGGTTTTGTCTCGACCGAATACTCGAAAGATCACAATTCTTCCCCGTTCGTGGCATCATCTGCTTAGGGACCTCCTTCTTGGGGTGCTCTTGGCCTTGCCGTTTGCCCTGCTCAACAACCTGTTTTTCTACCTACAGCGGGGCGCCTCTATCTGGCAGCCCCCTCTTATGGCGGCCTTTTTTGCATTGAGCCCTGCAATTCACGAAGAGATTGTATTTCGGCTTTTTATTCTCTCTTTCTGTCTTTACCTACTCCGCTATTCTCGGCATCCCCGATCAGTTATCGCGATTTCTCTTGTGTTGGCGGTAGTTCCGCATAGCTTGAACCATTTGCCGGATCTTTTTCTGAAGCAGCCTCTGAGTGCACTTTTCCTTTTTGGGGGAACCAGCATCGTATTCGGCCTTCCCATGGCTCTGATTCAATTTAAATGGGGGCTGATGGCTGCGATAGCCTTTCACTGGTTCATCGATGCTTTTCGCTTTTCCTTTGGATATTAACGGCATGGGGTTGGCATTTAGTAAAGGTCGCCATTGGCCTTCTCCGCGTGATGTTGCTATGTAATAAAATAATAGATTTTTTGTAGTAAAACTATGGCATTAATATTACTAAATTACTAATGTTTTACTAGTGTCACGAATATTGGTGGTGATCTGTCGTTTCCCCTGGAAAAAACCTTACTTTTCCACCGCTTCCTGATATTTTGTATGCTTATATATGCAATGGACGATGAGAAAAGGAATTAAGATCCTTGTATCACCAATATTCCTGACACTACATATCCAATACCGTGAATACGGAATTGGTACGATCGCTGGGGGCTGATAAGGTCGTTGATTACACCAAAGAAGACTTTGCTGATCGTGGTGAGCGTTATGATATCATTTTTGATACTGTCGGGAAAAATCAGGACGGTCATAGACAGTCGTTATTCCCTGGACAAGAAAGGCAATGTTGTCATAACGATAGATCAAAACCTTAGAGAACAGGAGGAACTATAGTGACAAGTTCGTATCCCCAGACTTCTCCCCGGAGATATGCCAGGATTACCGGTGTCTTATATCTGGTAATCTTTTTTCTTGGGCCCTTTGCCTTTTTTATGGGAAGAAGCGGTGTTGTTGTTCCCGGAGATCCTGCCGGAACAATCGGCAATTTGGTCTCCTCGCAGCCTTTATTTCGTCTTGGTATGGTAGCCGAAACCGCTATTGTATTGATCGAGATTGTGGTGAGTGCCCTGCTCTATGTTCTGCTTCGGCCGGTAAGCAGGCCGCTTGCCTTGGCTTCTTCTTTTGCCCGCTTCGCCCAATCCATTCTACAGGCCGTCACGCTTTTTACCGCTGTCCCTGCCTTGCTGTTGCTGAGCGGGCAGAGCTACCTTTCGGCCTTCGATCCCGGCCAGCAGAACGCCCTTGTCCTTCTTTTCATGGATATAAATGCTTTTGTGATTATGATCTGGGGGCTACTCTTCGGTTTCCATCTGCTGCTGCTTGGGTACCTTGTTTGCATGTCGGGATTTTGGCCGAAAATTCTGGGAATTCTGCTTCTTATTGCCGCCATAGGCTATCTCGCCCAAAGTTATGGGCATATTGTGGTGCCTCAGTATGATGACATGCTTGCCAGGATTGTGGTGATACTCTCCATTCCGGGAGAACTGGCATTTACCTTGTGGCTTCTCATCAAGGGGCTAAATGAGAAACAGTGGGAAGAGCGAAGCGGAGATAGCCTTCGATGAATTAATCCTAGGTTTCTCCATCTTGTCCCGGCACGCAGAATCGTACCGGGATCTCACCTTCATGGCACTGCGAAGTCAGAATATGAACGTCGATGCCATAGGTTTTTCGCAGGTTGGATTCCGTAATAACGCTTTCGGCGGAACCGAAGGCAATAAAGTTCCCATTGTTCATCATGGCCACCTTACAGGCATGGAGGAGCGGATGGTTCGGGTGGTGGGTTGTCAAGATGATGGTCAATCCTGCACGGGCAAGCTTATCAATTACCTGTAGAACCAAGGTTTGATTTCGGAAATCAAGGGCCGATGTCGGCTCGTCCATCAGGATGATGTCCGGTCCTTGGGCTATTGTTCTGGCGATGGCGACGAGCTGTCGTTTCCCGCCGCTTATATGGGTGAATTCCCTATCCCGAAGGTGGGGAATCCCGACAGTCTCCAGGGCCTGTTCGGCTATTGCTGTATCGTGTGCACCGGGGGATGAAAACATCTTCAAATGCGGTGCCCTGCCCATTTTAACAACTTCAATAACGGGGTAGGGGAAAGGGGCCCCGTTATCTTGAAACACAAAGCCGATTTTCTGAGCCAGACTTGATGTTCCCATCGTCGAGATCTCCGTTCCGTCTATACGGCAAGATCCTGATTCTAGTGGTAGGAACCCCCTGAGACAGCGTAGTAGGGTCGTCTTTCCGCATCCATTTGCTCCGAGAAGACAGAGAATATCCCCTTTGTCGATTTCGAAATTAAGGTCTTCAAAAATGGTCCGATGCCCATAATCAAATCTGCCTTTGTATAAACCTAGTTTAGGGTTCATGCCTTCTCCTTAGATCTTGTTGCTTTTGGCATGTACTGAAGCATGTGCTAAGACCAGCCACCTCTTGTCTTGCGAATCAGATAGCCGAAAAAGGGAGAACCGATGATGGCGGTGAGAATACCGAGTGGAATCTCGGCCGATGAAACGGTACGGGCAATATCATCCATCGCCAGCAAATAGCATGCGCCTATGATCAACGTTACCGGCAGCAGCACCTTGTGGTCGGGGCCGACCAGCATTCTTCCGATGTGCGGTATCACAAGGCCAACCCAGCCTATAATACCGCTGATGCATACGGAGGCGGCGGTCATTAGGGTAACCGAGAAGATCACGATTGCTTTCAATAGTTCCGTATTGATGCCCAGGGAACTTGCTTCTTCATCACCGAAGGAAAGAATATTGATTCTCCAACGGACAAGAAGCAATAGTGTTATGCCCAGAACAAGAGGGGGAAGGGTCCACACTATATCGTGAGCACTAACGCTATTCAATCCTCCCATCAGCCAGAAAGTTATGGCAGGTAATTTGGAATATGGGTCTGCAACATACTTTGCAACCGAAATCAAGGCACTGAAAAAAGCAGAGACGACAACGCCCGAAAGGACAAGCATGACGACAGGGGTCGTTTTATAGACTCTGCTTAAAAAGTAGGTGGTCATCACCCCCGTAAGCCCGAAACTAAAGGCAAGAAGGCGCACCAAGGCCGGATCTCCCGATATCAATATGGCCAGGGCCGCTCCGAATCCCGCAGCTGCCGATACGCCGAGGATATCCGGGCTAACCAGCGGGTTCCTAAAGATTCCTTGAAAGGCTGCCCCACTGATGGAAAGAGCGCCGCCTACACACATGGCCAGAAATGTTCGGGGCAGCCGTATCTGAAGAACGACGGTGGCATCCGTTACCGACCAGCTTTTATGTATCGGGAAAATGGGTGAAGCAAGTATCTTGATGCAGGTCGTGAACGATATCGGATAGCGTCCCAGCGTCAGAGAAAAAAAGAAGAGTACGATGGGCAGGATGACAAGTAAAGCCCACACGATTTTCTTACGATTTATGGATGTCTGCATAATAGTTTTCACGCGGTACGTGTCTCAATAATATCCTGTGGTCACTTCTGGGGAGTGATGAACGATGCAAACTCGTCATGACTCAGCCTATAGCCATAAAATCGGTAATAGAAATCTTGGGAAAGTTTTTCTATGTCGACATCCCCGAAGCGTTCCGGATAAAGGGTTTTGGCCAGCCAGGTAATACCGAGAATGGCCTCGGGGGCTGGTCTGTCCCACCAGAAGGTGCCGACGGGACAGAGATATACGGCGCCGTCGGTAACGGCCCTGACTCCCTGTAATTGACCGTTGTTCATGACCTCTTCTACAGGAACGAATTGGCCCTCATTGCTACTCAGGATCATTACATCCGGGTTCCAGCCGAGCAGCTGTTCAACGTTGATATCTCTAAGCTTCCCGATGTCATGTGCTACGTTGATGCCGCCGGCGCTGTTGATCAGCGTCTGGCCCCACCATGCACTCCCGTTGGTATGCGTCAGGGAACCGAGAAGATAGTAAACTCGTTTTCGCATCCCCTGCGGTATATCCCCGGTCCTCTCTTGTATTATCTGTAGTTGCCGATCCCAGAATTCAACCAGTTCTTCAGCCTGCTGTTTGTTATTCACTAATTCTCCAATCATCAAGAATTCTCGTTTACTGTCCGATGGGTCATTGGCTCTGCCGGTATAAACCCTGATAACCGGAATTCCTGCCTCGACTATTTTTCGATTCCCCTGTTCTGCTGTGAGGCTTGCAATAACAACATCCGGTTTCAGGTTAAGGATCTCTTCGATGTTTACGTTATTAAACGAACCGGGATCGACGGTTTTTTTGAAACCGGGATACATACGGACAAGGGTCGGAAAACGTAACATTGATGGTTGCCCTACTATTTTTTCAACTCCGCCGAGGGCTGCAATTTCATGGGTGGCACCCCCATAACAGGTGATGACAATTCTATTGACGTTCTTGGGCACGGTGACTTCATTTCCACCCATATCCACAACCGTTTTTGTAAGTGCCTGGGCCTCTGCTCCCTTTTGGGTACAAACGGCAAGTAAAAAAAATGTCAGAGACAGAATCAAGATTTTATATCGATTATCCCCCTGAACTTTCTCTTTCATAGGAAACTCCTTTTCATTGTATTGCGACTGTATAGCGTCTGATAACGAGGCGTTCGGCCGATTTCCCGTAGAAATGATATCCCGAACCTGCCTCTATCAATGTATCCAGAAGTTTATCGGGATCGGTGACGGTGATACCGCCGATACTATCGACTCCCCGACGGAAAAAGGCATCCGGTAGCATGCTTGCCGTCGGCCCTACGAGGGTGATGTTTGCATCGGAACGACAGTGATCGAGAATGTCCTCAAGGGTATCGTTAATCAGGGTTGTACCGGTGATAATGAGCCAGTCAGCCTTTGAGATCTCCTCGTTTGCGTGTTCCGGGGGAACATAGTAGCGCATCTCGTCGGCCTTTAGCGTACGTGCATCTTTTTCCAGGATACAAAAAGGCTTTCCTCTTGCCTTCAACATCTTGATATAGGGTACAAGGGCTCCTATGACAACGACATGGGCCTCTTCCGGGATGGCGGCCCCTTCCAAAGGGTCTATACTAAGATCGAAGCCGTATTCTTTTGGTGTTTTCCTATGCCAGCAGCTTGTGGAAAGGGCATTGAGGACGGCAATCCCAAGGGCCTTTTTTAAAGGGGCGTTCTGATCCATTTCGTCAAGATAGTAGCTCACCGGCTGATGTGTTAGTTTACCGGCCCCCGGGATTGCCCGAGCCGAGCTGGGGCAACAGACCGCCTCCGGAATCTCCTTAACCGGGGTAAAGCAAATGCCTCCGTCTCCGGTTGAAAGTCTTACGCCTGAAAAAAAGAGGCCTATTACCGCCCTTTCAACGGTAATCGAGTCCATCTCGCTCCCAAGTTGCGACCGTATCGTCTCTATCGTCTCCTCCAGAATCGTCTTTCTCTTTTTTGTTTCCATCTGGTCCTCTCTGTGTTTTACGTCGTTCACTATGATCGGCAACAGCACGCACGTTCTTCCGCCGTCCTCTTGCAGGGAAGGTCCTGGTCCTTTACCGCTAAATGAAGACGTGAATTCCCGTAAGGGGTCGGGACATCAGATGAAGCAATGACTCGAAATCCTTTTTCCTCGAACAAGGCATTGAATTCTTCGACATGACAAAGGGGATGTCCGAAGCTTTGAAGTGCCTTTGCCAGTTCTCCGACTCCATGGCTTCCCGGCTTGCATCCTGGGGCGCAGAACCAGTGGTTGGTAACTAATAGTCCTCCGGGTTTGAGTGCGTCATACACCTTATTGAAAATCGGTTCGAGATTTTTGCGAAATTTATAGAGAAGATGAGAGATGAGAACAATATCATAGCCGGAACCAAAGGTATCGATACAGATGTCGCCACCTTCTGCCGTTATGCGGTTATCCATTTTGTATTGACTGATGTATCGTTGTGTCGTTTCAATGATATGCGGTTTGTCGAAAACAAGGCCATGCAAAGACAGGTTTTCCTGGCAAAGCGCTATGGTATGCAATCCATGACCGCCCCCAAGGTCCAGAACCTTCTTTGCATTGTGAAAACCGTCCCATTGTATAATTGTTCGAACAATAGTCTGGAGTTCTCCCTGAAGACTGCGTTGCGCAAGTGCGTTGATAAAAGCACCACTTGGGCCGGAGGAGAAACCGTTCATCTCCGGTTCTTTGCGCCTGATAGCTTTGGAGAGCTTGTTCCACTGGCCCTTACCTGTAGTTCTCAGTTGATCGCCTTGAAAAAAGGGGCTGCTGCTTACGAGAAACTCCGTTGCAGCCTTGGTATTAGCGTATATCTCATCTTCAACGGTAAGGATTCCTATATCAACAAGGGTAGCGAGAAACGGCCTGATAAACATCCCGTTGATACCGGTTCCCTTTGCAATCTCTTCTTTATCGCTTTGCCCCCTTTTGTCGAGGTAGTCGCATATACCAGTATCAAGGGCGGCTACGAGTGTCTGGTAGTTTTGATATCCTTCCAGCAGGCAGTCGAAACCCTTGATTTCCGTCGGTGGGGTAAGCCTCATTAAGAAAGGAATTTCGTTACATCCATCCATTGCCTGTCTCCTTTTCCTTTCGCGTACATCTCTGTATTGGGTAGATGAACCATTATATACGTATGTATATAATGGCGTCAACAAGATCATCCTATCTCTTGGCGAATCGCATTCCTCCGGGATATACTCACTGGAGATGAAAGACCTTTCCTATGATACCGATCGCCCCATTGCTGCTCTTGCGACCCCCTGGGGACGAAGCGCCATTGCTGTTGTGCGAACCTCGGGGGAGGGCTGTCTCGATCTCCTGGCCCGAACCTTTTCCCGTCCGGCGGCTCTTTCCGGGGCGAAAAGCTACTCTCTTATCTATGGCCACGTACTTGATGCCTCGGGCCTTCCCATAGAACAGGTGGTCCTTGGGGTGTTCCATGCTCCGAGGGGGTATACGGGAGAGGAGAGTGTTGAAATCTATACCCATGGTTCACCTTCGGGAATACAGCGCCTTCTTTCCCGCCTCTACGAGGTTGGCTTCAGTGAAGCGGCTCCCGGGGAATTTACCCTTCGGGCCTTTTTGAACGGAAAGATTGATTTGACCGAGGCCGAGGCGGTGGCGGAGATTATCGACGCAAAGTCTTCCGCAGCCCATGCCATGGCCATGGACCGCTTATCCGGATCGCTTTTTCGATCGATCGATGCCCTGAAAAAGAGGATTGTCGAAGTGCTTGCATCGGTGGAGGTCCTCCTCGATTACCCTGAAGAAGAGCTCCTTGATGCTCCTGAACCCGATTTTGCCCCTCTATCAGAGGTACTTCACTCTATTGAGGCTTTGTCCGCTACCTTTCAGGAGGGGCGTCTCTACCGAGAAGGGGCAAAGGTTGCCATTGCCGGTAGAACGAACGCCGGCAAGAGTTCACTCTTTAATCTTTTTCTCAAGGAGGACCGCTCCATCGTATCTGACATCCACGGTACGACCAGGGACTATATTGAGGCATGGACCACTATAGCGGGGATCCCGGTCTGCCTCTACGATACCGCCGGCCTGCGCGATGCTGGTCATCCTGTTGAGGTCGAGGGAATAAGGAGAAGCGGAAAGGTAGTAGATGCCGCCGATCTTGTCCTTTATCTGATTGACGGAACGACAGGCCCTTCTCCTGATGAACGCTCCCTGCTTGCCGATCAGACAAGTGCTGAGGGAGAGTGTCGCTACATCTTTGTGATGACGAGAAGCGATCTTGGCTGCCAGGTCTGGGGCGATGGAGTAATCGCTGTCAGTGCCGTAACTGGAGAGGGCCTCGACCGCTTGCAGAAGAAAATGGCGAAATGCCTGAGCGCCAAGGCTCCCCTGACTTCAGGGGAGCCTGTGGTTGATTCGATTCGGCAGAAACGGCTCCTCGACCGCTGTTCCTCTGCCTTACAGACTGTATTGGAAGGGGTTGGCAGCCGATCCTGGGATGAACTTGCCATGGATCTCAAAGATGCCGTGGATGCCCTGGGCGAAATTACCGGTGAGGTGACCTCTGCCGATATTCTTGAATCAATCTTTTCCGGCTTTTGCCTCGGAAAATGAGATAGGAGTCTTCATTACATGGTTCGTGACTACGATGCTGTCGTCATCGGCGGGGGACACGCCGGCATAGAGGCCGCCCTTGCCCTTGCCCGTCTTTCCCACCGTACTCTGCTCATCACCCAGAGCCTCGATGCCATAGGCCGATTGAGCTGTAACCCCGCGGTAGGCGGGCTTTCCAAGGGCAACATTGTTCGTGAGATTGATGCCCTGGGCGGTGAGATGGGGCATCTTATCGATGCAACGATGATCCAATTCCGTATTCTCAACCAGCGCCGAGGCCCTGCTGTTCAGGCTCCCAGAGCCCAGGCGGATAAATTTGCCTACAACCTTCTTGCGAAAGAGACACTTGAAAAACAGCCCTGCCTCGATCTCTACCAGGATACGGTGACGGATTTGATCATCGAAGGGGATATTCCCTCAGGTGGGGCAAGGATCGCCGGGGTGAGGACCGATCGCGGACAAGAGATTTCCGCTCGCTCGGTGGTCTTGACCACCGGGACCTTTATGGAGGGAAAAGTCTTTATCGGCAGCTGGGAAGCTCCCTCCGGGCGCCTTGGAGAGCCTGCCGCCATCGGACTGGGCAGCGCTCTGCGGGCAAAGGGCTTTCACCTTGGACGGATGAAAACGGGAACTCCCGCCAGGGTCTCTGCCTCCTCCCTCGATTACGATAAAATGGAGGAACAGAAAGGGGATGAGCTGATGCTTCCTTTCAGCTTTTCCCATGATACGATAGATCGACCGGAACGTAGCTGCTGGATTACCTATACGAACGAGAAAACCCACTCGCTGATTTCTGAAAATTTGGGAACAAGCCCCCTTTATGGAGGAAAGATCGTCGGTAAAGGCCCTCGTTATTGCCCCTCCATCGAAGACAAGGTGGTTCGCTTCCCAGATCGCCAGCGGCATCAGATAT
The DNA here is from genome assembly GCF_000378205.1 of Sediminispirochaeta bajacaliforniensis DSM 16054. Classification (NCBI taxonomy): domain Bacteria; kingdom Pseudomonadati; phylum Spirochaetota; class Spirochaetia; order Spirochaetales; family Spirochaetaceae; genus Sediminispirochaeta; species Sediminispirochaeta bajacaliforniensis. Next base: position 104,543 of record NZ_KB899410.1, read on the forward strand.
TTGTAGAACCTGAAGGGCTTCATACCGAGGAGATGTACCTCAACGGGATCTCTTCGAGCCTCCCCGAATGGGTCCAGGAACAGTTTATCCATTCCGTTCCGGGATTAGAGCGTGCGGTTATTATGCGGCCCGGCTATGCCGTTGAGTATGATTATATCGATCCTCGCCAGCTTTTCCCCAGCCTCCAGACAAAGGCGGTGGCGGGCCTCTTTATTGCCGGTCAGACAAATGGCACCTCGGGCTACGAAGAGGCCGCCTGTCAGGGGCTCCTTGCCGGTATCAATGCCTCACTCTTGATGCGTGGAGAAGACCTTTTGGTACTTTCCCGGGCCGAGGCCTATGCCGGGGTTCTTATCGACGATCTCGTTACCCTTGGTACCGAGGAACCCTACAGGATGTTTACCAGTCGTGCCGAATATCGCCTCAATCTCCGCCATGATACCGCGGATCGTCGGCTTTTGCCGCTCGGCCATCGTATTGGATTACAGAACGATGACGCAATGGAGGCCCTTAATAAGCGGCTTGAAGGGGAAGCGGCGATAAAAGAGCTCCTTGCCTCAAGGCGTTTACGCTCTTCAGAAGCTGCGGATCTCGAACTTTCGGGGCAGGAGGGCAAGAAATTTCTTGATCTTTTGAAGGTTCCTGAGGTTTCTATCGATATGCTTGTGCCGCTGCAGCCCGAGTTGGAGGCGTTTCCCGACAAGTGGCTCCGTCGTGCCGCCCTTGATATTCGTTATGAAGGTTACATCAGGCGGCAGGACGAGCAGGTGGAGCGCTTTCAGCGTATGGAGGGGCTCAAGATCCCTGCGGATTTTAACTGGAATACCATCGAAGGTATCAGCAATGAGTCACGGGAAAAACTGAAACAGATACGGCCCCTTTCGGTGGGACAGGCCTCGCGGATCTCCGGTGTCCGTTCCTCGGATATAGCCGTTCTCATGGTGATGCTCAGGAGAAGGCGGTGAGGGAGCTTATCAAACAGGCGCTTGATGCCGTGGCATGGTCCTTCGATGCTTCAATGGCGGAAAGGTGTGAGGTCTATCTGAAGGAGCTGTTGTTCTGGAATCGCAAGGTAGGACTGGTGAAGATGGAATCGGTCGATGAGCTTGTCTTCCGTCATCTCTACGATTCACTGGCTCCTTTGCCCCTGCTCGAAGCCTCCGGCCTGCTGCCGGAGGCAGGAAGCGGTGTTGTGGATATCGGCAGCGGCGGAGGGTTTCCCGGCATTCCCCTTGCCCTTGCGCTGCCCCGGTATCAATACACCCTTGTGGAACGTTCGGGGCGTAAGGCCGGATTCCTGCAGAATGCAGTCGCCCTGCTCGGGGTTGCCGATCGGGTCCGCATTCTCCAGGTAGATGCCGAAACCCTCGGGTCCCGATGGCAGCTTGCAACGTGCAGAGCCTTCCGCCCCGTCAACGAGGCCCTTCCCATCCTTGCAGGCCGGCTGGTTCCGGGAGGATCTGCCGTTATCTATGCCGGAACCCGAAAGCTGCTTCAGAACCAGCTTTCGGAACTAAAAAAACGACCGAAAGGAGAACTTCGCATTGTCGGAATTCCCGATTCCGACAATCTGCTGAAAGGCGAGCGAAACCTTCTGGTATTTAACGATCGATCTCCTTCATCTTTCGCATAAGCCCCTCCTTTTCCACAAGGTCGATGAGACGGGCTTCGACAAACTGCTTTGCGCCTTCGGTAAATTCTCCCGCCGAGAGGCAGAATCCTCTACCTGCTCTCAGTTCCTTGATGCGTGCATAGAGATCCCGGAGGATCAGTTCTCCCACCTGGCTGTTTGTTCTTACATATCGAAACAGTACCACATCCTCCCACTTCCTGGTACTTATTTCCGCAAGGATATCGGCATAGTCATTTCCCGTAACCGAGATATCGGTAATCTGGACCTTTGCTCCGGGAAAGATGGTGTTCGTTAATTTTCTGCAGAGGGTAACAAAATCACTGGTCGGAGCGATAAGATAGGTTTGAAGATTTCGGTTTGAATTAAGCTCCGCGTACTTTTCCAGCAGGGCAGGAACATCACGGTAGCCCGGTGCCGTTTTCTGAATTTCCTGAAGGAGTTTCAAGGCCCTTCCCATATCCTGCTTTTTCGCATAGGAGGCGGCAAGTCGGTATTTCAACTCCAGGGCCGTCTCTTTCTTTATATTATTATGGCGTAGGCCAATTTCGAAATCGAGAACAGCCTTATCGAACTGCCCCGAAGCGACATGAATGGTTCCTGCGTAGAGGGCCGCATTGGGACCGAGATTCGGATCCGGACGAAGATGGCTGAAGATTCGAAGGGCCTGATCGTTTTGGCCAAGGTTATGATAGACCTGGCCAAGGACAAAGAGGCTCTCCTTATCTTCCGGTTCAATTTCCAGTGCCTTGCGTAAGGCGCCTGCAGCATCCTTGTATTTTGTAATTTTAAAAAGGGAATGACCGAGATATTTGAGCATGGAACCGTGTTCCGGATCTTTTTGCCGCGCAGATTGAAGCAGCGCAACCGCCTTCTCGAAATTCCCTTTCCTAAACTCGAGATACCCGAGGTTGAAGTTTACCTCGAAAACGTCCGGATTCATCGTCTTACAGATCAAAAAGCTTTTATATGCCTCTTCGAAATTTTGAAGTTTCATTGCGGAGATGGCATAACGAAGGTTGATCTCGAATTCGTCCAATTCCTTGTTGGTTGCACAGAGATCGATCAGAATATTATAGGTGCGAAGCGCCTTGTCGAATCTTCCGTCGTTAAAGTGTGCCTCGGCAAGGGCGAGAAGTGCTTCCGCATCTTTTGGATTCTGGCTGAGGCGTTTGTTTGCCTCCCTAATGATTGCATTAGAATCTTTGCCTTTGAACTTTTTGTTCTTTTTGTCTCCGTTCCCCTTATTTTTGCCTGCGCTTATGACGAAAAGTATAACGATTGCTATTGCTACGACCGCAACGGGGAGCAGCAGAAACAGATTGGTTTCCATGACCAGTATTATGGTTTGCAATTGGTCCTGCGTCAAGGAAGCCCTTTTTATTGACAAGCTTTCACGGCGGTTATAGGCTTGAAATGAAGAGGAGAAAAACAGTGGCAGATTCCAGGATTGGAATAAAGATCGCTGACGGTTCGTTTTATCCCATCATGAAAGAGGGGAAACGAGCTAAAAAGCGTTTGGTTTTGACGACGGTAAATGATCGACAAACCAATGTCCAGATCGATCTGTATCGTGGCAGGGAAGAGATCGAGAGTGCCAGTTATATAGGCAGCCTGTTGATCGAAAATATTCCGGCCGCGGCAAAAGGGAATCCTGAAATCGAACTGGTCGTGGGAATCGACGATGATGGGAACCTTACGGCCGAGGCGAGTGAGGGGCAGTCCGGGGAAAAACGGACACTTTCGGTACGGATCGACGATAACGGGACTCCCTCGGCATACGACATTCCTGATTTCGATCTTTCACAGGAACCTTCCGAGGGATTTGAACCGGATTTTTCCTTTGACGAATTGGATGGTGATTCGGACGAGGATGTTCCTCCCTCCGAAGATTTTTTCTTCGAAGCATCCGATGATTATCCCACCGAAGAAGAAGCACCCCGGAGAAGCCGGATTCGCCCCCTGCTTATCACCCTGCTTGTGATCCTTTCCCTTGCCTTTATCGGGCTTCTCATCTATTGCCTGATGAACTACCTCCCGGGAGAAAAAGCCCTTCCTCTTCGGGCGTCGGGAAGCGAAGTGGAGCAGACAACCCCCGTTGCGGAATCTCCTCCCGCGTCTGTTCCCGTGCCGCAGGCGACGGTCGAGCAGGCGCCTGTTCCCGAGAGGGAAACGGTGAGGGTGGAGGTTGAAGGGGTCTGGTACAGAATCCGCTGGGGTGATACACTCTGGGATATATCCTCTTCCTTTTATAGTACCCCGTGGCTTTATGGACAAATTGCGGAAGAAAACAACATCAAAAATCCAGATATTATCTTTGCCGAGCAAAAAATATTTATTCCGACGAAATAGTCTACTTTTTCTCCTTTTCCTTTTTCTTTTTTTTATACTGTGGACCTCCGCCCTTTATCCGTCGAGAGATATCGAAACGGCGTCTGTTCGGCTATCCGGCGAGGCGAAGGGAGACGCTCTTTTTTTTGTGGCGATGGACCAGCTGCGTTGTGGGGAACAGATCAATGCGGAAAATTTCTTCATAAAGGCTTCTAACCTCGCCTCTCCCGAATTCCGGCGGGAAGCACGGTATCGGCTTGGACTGCTGTATTTTGATCAAGCGCAAAAAGCCTCTGCGGCCGGGAAAAACGGCGAGCAGGCGCGTGCTCTTTTGCACAAGCTTGTGTCGCTTTCCGCCGGAGAGAAAATCGATCCCGATCTTCGGCTGCTCACAATGATCAATGAGGCCAGATCCTCACTGGGCCTTTGGATGGATATTCTTGCTTCCATGGGGCAGACTCGTCCCCATGATGCTGACCCTGCATCGTGCCAAAGCCTCTCTCTCACCTGGGCTCTGGCGCAATATGAGACGGGACAGGAGGCTTCCTCCCTGCTTCAGTCCTTCGTTTCGAATGACGGGGAGCTGACAGGGGAACGGTTGACCGCGATTATCAATAGCGGCGGCCCTCTTCACCTCTCTCGGGATAGGGCGATACAAGCGATTGCCGATCTTTTGCTGGCTTTGAACGGAGACAGCAGAAAAGAGGTTCTTTCGACATTTCTTATAGCGATTCGCGATGCCGGTGCAACGATCGCCGGAACTCCCCTGTATCTATCGGCTGTCAGAAGTTGTGGTTACGGTAGCGACGCGGGGCTCCTGTTCGATCATACGCTTGAGCTTCTTCCTTTTGTAGAGCATGTTCCGGAGCGTAAAGCCGCGCTCCTGGAGGCCGCCGGCTTTCTGGCAAGAAGAGCCGGACAATACGATGACGCGTTTTCTCTGTTCGACGAGGCGGTGGATAGTGCGACCGAGGTGACCTCCTTCGATTCCCTGCATATGCAGCGTATGGTGTGGTACCGCTTCGATTCTCTGGTTCACGCTGATCCTCAGAGTGCCGCATCCGCCATTCCTCAACTCCTCGGCAATATGGTTGATCCCCGTTATTTCGATGATACGCTTGATTCGCTTCTCGATGAACTGCTCCGGCAAAGAGAGTGGCCCCTGATCGATACGATTGCCCGTTCCTTTGGCAGGGATCTTCCCGCTGCTTCGGCTTCACGGTACTACTATCTGGCCGCCAGAGGTCGCCAGCTTGCTCTTTTGCCCGAGGACGGAATGCAAGAAGCGCTTTTTCGGCGTATCCTCGATCTGCCTCCTTCCGGGACAACGGCGCGCTATTATCGTATTCTTGCTGCTTCGGCTTTGGAGCGTTTTCCCGATGAAGAGGGGACGGATTACGCCTTTTTCTATCCGGCAGCCGAGGCTCGGGATGAGGCTGTACAGGGAGAACCCGCGTTCCCCTGTTGCATGCGAGTTGTGCGGGGACTGCTCGATCACGGTTTTTCTCTCGAAGCCGAAAAGGAACTGTCTCGCCTGGAGTCTTGCGGTTTTCTTCCTTCCCGGGGTCTCATCATCGACACGGTGAAGGGACTTTCCCGTGAGGGGCATCATCTTGAAGCAATCCGCCGTTTCGATCGTTTTGCAAATGAGCGAGGGATAAGCGGCAATGAAGAGCTTCGTATCCTTTATCCCCGTCCCTTTCGGGCCTATGTGCATGAGGTGACGGAACGAGAAGGCCTTGAGGAGAATCTCTTTTATGCCCTGGTTCGGGAAGAAAGCCATTTTACTCCCGATATCTACAGTCATGTAGGAGCCGTCGGTTTGAGCCAGTTGATGCCCGCTACAGCGAGGGATGTTGCCGGCAGAATGGGGCTGAAGATTCCCTCGAATGAGGATCTTCATGATCCCCGTCTGAATCTTTCCATTGGCGCTTGGTACCTTGCTCACCTTGCCGGGCGTACGGATAATATTTCCGAAGCGCTTTTTGCTTATAATGGGGGATTAACACGACTCAGACGCTGGCGTAGTTCGAATAGTGATCTTCCCGATGATCTGTTTGCCGAGACCATCCCCTTTGCCGAAACCCAGTATTACGGAAGAAAGCTCCTTGTCTCAACCACCATTTATCGCTATCTTTACCGGGCCGACTCTCCGGAGGGGCCTCTCTGGCCGGTCGATACCTTTTTCCCGAAACGCTGACAATACAAGAAGGAGCTAGGATATGAGTATAGTACAGGCACTTTTTTTGGGTGCATTACAAGGGGTAACCGAATTCCTTCCTGTTTCAAGCTCAGGACATCTTGCTCTTATGAAATACTTCATGGACCTTGAAGATGTTCCGATACTGTTTGATGTTATTCTTCATGTTGCAACCCTCTTTGTTGTCATATGGGTTTTCCGTGCAAGGGTAGGAAGGCTGTTCCTTGCTCTCGGCCATCTGATCACAGGCAAACGGAATGAAGAAGATAATCAGAATTTGCATTTGATTCTTATCATCCTTGCAGCCACACTGGTAACCGGAGTCCTCGGCCTTTTCCTCGAAGGCCTGGATGTCGGCCGGTTTCCAAGGGCCGTGGCTGCCCTTCTTGTCGTTACCGGTCTCATATTGCTTGGCGCGAAACGCTTTTCCGGAAATGTCGATTATGAAGGGATCAAGCTTCGGCACGGGCTTTTTACCGGTTTTGCCCAGGGGCTTGGAGTTCTTCCCGGTATCAGCCGTTCGGGGATTACCATCTCGGCAGCCCTGGCCTCCGGCATGAATCGGGAAAGCGCCGGGGAGTTTTCCTTTCTTATCAGCTTGCCAGCTATTGCCGGGGCTTTGCTACTCGAACTTCGCGACGTCGGATCTCTGCTGGCGACGGTCCCCCCCTCATCGCTCATTGCCGGTTTCCTCTCGGCCTTTATCGTCGGCATGGCGAGTCTTGTTTTGCTTTTGCGATTGATTCGGCGGGGAAAGCTTTACTACTTTTCCTTCTATCTCATTCCCGCCGGTATACTGGGGTTCATTCTTCTATAGCGGACTCAGGCCCCGGCCGTTTCCGCCGATACTAGAAGCGCGAACTATTTGAACGGAAAGGAAGAATAATCTTGCGTTTTTCTAAGCCTACTATGGCAACAGCCATTGTCCTCATACTTGCGGCCGCTTATCTATCTGTTTCCATGGCCCTTTCCACATCAGGGGTCTCTGGTTGGTTTATCTTTTCCGGCGAGCTCCTTGTCGCCGGTTTCAGGATTGCGGCCTGGTATATCCCCGCTTATCTCTTTTTTTGTGCGGCCCTTTTACTTCGGAAGGGATTTGCGCCACTTCCCCTCTTCGTTGCAACCGCCGGCGTGGTGCCGATGGTTACCGCAGGATTTTGGCTGCAGCTCATCGAACCGGCACCCCGTTCCGCGGCTGCGGATGCTTTTCTTTCTCGTTTTGGCTCGGGGGGAAGTTCCTTTATCCTTTTTCTCCTTCTGCTTGCCGAACTCATCGTCATTTACCTTGTCGCCCAACAGTTATTCTCCGGCCGTACCACGGAAAATTCGGATCGGGAAAAAAAGGATCCCCGCAAGAAGGGTATGATTGCGCTTCCTCAGCCCTCTTCCGATGAACCTGAAGCGGAGGCGGAAGACGACGATGCCTGGTGGGAGGAGTTTGAGCGAAGACGGCTTAAGGGGTTTGATACTTCCCCACTGCCTGAGATTTCCGAAACCCCGGTTCCCACAGATGAGCTTGTGTTGGAAGATGAAGGTGCCGAGGATCAGGAGTATGAGGAGGAGCCTCCTGCCGACTCGAACGATCCGCCGAATGATTTGCCTGTTTCATCGGAACCTGAGGAAGATGCCGAGGAGGAAGCTCCCGTCGATCTCAACTTTGCTTCTCTCCGTTCCGACGAAGTATGTTTCGAAGATGACGAGGAGATAGATGATATCGACCTTGATGAAGAAGACGACGATGAGGACGAGGAGGTCCTTGGTCCCGAGGATGCGGAATATGAGGATGACGAGGAAGAAGAGGAACACGATGTGCAAGAGGAAATCCTCCCCGTTCCAGCCTCCCACCAGGCAGTGGCACGGAATATCATGCGATATGAGGTGCCCCGGGATGATCTTCTCGATGAATATCCCGACAGCAAATATTGGGTGATCGACGAGGCTACCCGGGAGTCCGCCGAAATCCTTAAAGATACCTTGCGGGAGTTCAAGATCCAGGCCGAGGTGACCGGTATCAGGAAAGGACCGGTTATCACCATGTTTGAGATTCTTCCTGCGCCTGGGGTCAAGCTTTCGAAGATCGTCAACCTTGCCGACAACATCGCCCTGCGTCTGGCAGCCAGCCGGGTCAGAATCGTTGCGCCCATACCGGGCAAACATGCGGTAGGAATCGAGGTTCCGAACCGGAAACGGGCCCTGGTCAGTTTCAAGGAAATGATCGAGGACGAGATCTTTGAAAACTCCGACAAAGAGGTTCCCATCATCCTCGGCAAGGATATCACCGGAGAAACCCAGATCGTCGATTTGGTACAGACTCCCCACCTTCTGATTGCGGGAGCCACCGGTTCGGGAAAATCGGTCTGCGTTAATTCAATTATCTGTTCGATTTTGTACAAGCGGAGCCCCGATGAGGTCAACATGATCCTCATCGACCCGAAGATCGTCGAGTTGAAGCTCTACAACGACATTCCTCACCTCCTGACACCGGTCATCACCGAGCCGAAGAAGGCCTTTCAGGCACTCCAGTATTGCCTGTATGAAATGGAGCGCCGTTATGCCCTGCTCGATTCCCTCGGTGTCCGGGATATTCGTTCCTACAATCGAAAGGTGAAAAAGAAGCGTCTGGCCACCAGACCGCTTCCCTATCTCGTGGTGATCATCGACGAGTTTGCCGACCTCATGGCCACGACGGGAAAGGAGCTTGAATCAACCCTTGCACGTCTTGCTGCCATGAGCCGGGCGGTGGGTATTCATCTTGTGCTGGCAACCCAGCGTCCCTCCATCGATGTCATCACCGGATTGATCAAGGCCAACATTCCAAGTCGGATTGCCTTTATGGTGGCGGGCAAGTTCGATTCCCGAATCATCATAGACGCCGTGGGCGCCGAGAAGCTGCTGGGGCGCGGCGACATGCTTTTTACCAGCGCATGGGATCCTGTGCCTTCCCGAATTCAGGGTGCTTATCTAAGCGAAGAGGAGGTCGAGCGCATTGCAGCCTATGTACGGACCCTCGGCGAGCCCGAATATATCGACGACGAAATTTTTATCGACGACGAGGATTCGGATACCCTCTTCGACGGTGGTGGAATCGATGATCCGCTCATGGACAAGGCCCTGGAGATCGTTACCACAGCAGGAAAGGCGAGCGCCAGTTACCTGCAGCGCAGACTGAAGATCGGCTACAATCGTGCCGCACGACTCGTGGAAGAGATGGAAGAGCGGGGAATCGTCGGACCCCAGAACGGCTCCAAGCCCCGGGAGATTATCCACGTTCCCGATCGTTATCGAGAGGGCCGGGGTGATGACGAGGAGCAATAGAGGAGCGTCGTTAGCTCACTCCTCTCACCGGTCTCATGGAATTGCCTTGGCCGTTCCGCTTCTTCTGCTGACAGCCGGACAGCTCTCCGCCGCCCTTTCCGGGCGCGCTATTGCATCCGGTGCCTCGCCGTTCAACATCTATACCCTTGCCCTCTACTGTTTCCTCGGCGCACGAGGCGTCAGTTGGGTACTGATCGTGCGCTATCTTTCCCTTTCCTTTGCCTATCCGGTGATGAGTCTCGGCTACTGCCTGGTGCCCCTTGCCGCCGCACTTTTTCTCGGTGAAGACTTAAGCTGGGGAACGCTTGCGGGCATGATCCTGGTGACTGCCGGGGTTGCCCTGATCGGTACGGCTGGCAAGAAGGGGCAGGAATGAATCTGCTTTTGGCGCTGACGGTTGTGCTATCGGCGGTCGGCCAGCTTTTGACGAAGGCTGGGGCGGATCGTACCCTGCCTGATTCCGATGCTTTGAAGAATGTGTTACCTATTGCCGCTGTGAGACGTTTTTTGAGAAAAGCGGCGAACCCTTTCCTTATATGCGGACTTGTGGTGGTGGCTGCTGTTCCCTTTCTTTATACCAGGGCCCTTGCTTCCCTTTCCCTTACCAGGGCGTATGGGGCAACGGGGCTTACCTATCCTCTGGTTATATTCGGGAGTGCCATTATCCTTCGGGAGCGCATCGGTTTGCGTCACATCGCCGGAGGGCTCTTGATTTTTGCCGGCTTTTTGGTCTGGAATATGTTTCCATGATTAGCGTTGTTATTCCTTCCTATAATGGGGCCGCAACCCTTGTGCCCCTTTGCCTCAGCATCACAGACGTTCTGCAGCGCCTTGGCCTCGAGTGGGAGATAATCGTTGTTCTCGACGGCAGCAGCGACGAAAGCCGGGATCTTCTTGCTTCCCTCATCGGGGAGGGAATCGTGGATGTGCTTTGCGAGCTTCCCATACGATCGGGACAGCAGCGGGCGACGCTGGAAGGGATCCTCCGTGGACGGGGATCGTGGTTTCTTACCCTAGACGACGACTTCGGCCACAGACCCGGGGATGTGGAGAAGCTTCTTGCCGTAAAAGAGGGCGGGGCCGATCTTGTTTTCGGTGTTCCCGAAACGGGAAGAAGGAGTTCCTTGCGGAACCTCGGCAGCAGCCTGCGCAGCACCCTCTTTCACCTTGCCTCCGGCAGAAAGAAGCTGATACCGTCGAGTTTTCGCCTCTTCTCCAGGAGCTGTGCCCTGTCGCTGTTTCTCGCACCGGTGGCCTGCCGTTATCTTTCGGTGGAGCTTGTACGCCACTCCCGTAAAGCCGAAAGTCTTCTTCTTACGGCTGGGGGGAATGCTGAGACAGAGACCGAAAGAAAGGCTGAAACGAAGAACGAAAACGCCCACTCCTCAGCCCCGGGAACAAGCCGTCATCCTGCATCCTCCCTTGTCCGGGGAACCTTATCCCTGGCAAGCTATCTGTTGCCCTGGCGAAGGGACCCTCTTTGCTCTTCGAAGCGGGCTCTTCTTGTCGTAGGTGCCGGGGGAGGGCAGCTGGGGCTGATTCGCCGGGCCAAGGAGCGTTCCCTCATCGTTGCGGTAAGCGACAGGGACAGTTCGGCTCCCGGCGTTTCGGCTGCCGACTATTTTCTTTCCGCCGATACCTTCGACGGAGAACAAAGCATAGCGGCATGCCTCGATGCTTTGTGGAAGGGTATCCCCATTCGGGGTGTGGCCACCGCAGGAACGGACCAGCCGGTGCTTACCGTCTCCCTTGTTGCCGACCACTTTTTGCTGCCGGGGGCCTTGATACCGGAAATCGCCCTTGCGGTTACCAACAAGCGGGTGATGAAGCAGCGCCTGGAGGCGTTGGGTCTGCCGACGCTTCCCTGGAGCCTTGTCGGCGACAAATCCGCTTCCGCTGCTGATACCGGCTCTGTCCCCACCGTTTTGCCAGGTTTTCCCGCAGTACTCAAACCGGTGGACAGTCAGGGCCAGCGAGGGGTTGTTCGGGTCGAAAGCAAAGAAGAACTTTATCAAAGGCTGCCGGCAACGCTTGCCTGCAGCAGGGAAGCAAAGGCCATGGTGGAGGCATTTTACCCTGCGGACGAGGTGACCTTCAGCGGCTGGGTGGAAGAGGGGCGCCTTGTTCCTCTTCTCCTCACGGATCGGGCCACACTCTCCTCCGGTCCCCATATCGGCATTTGTCCTGCACATCGTTACCCCTCCTGCCATGCAGCCCTCGGCCAGGAGGTGTTTGAGCTATGCGACCGCTTTGTCAGGGGCTTTCCTATTCCCTCCGGGCCCATCTATGTTCAGCTTCTGGTTGGTGATGAAGGGATAAAGATTAATGAGCTTGCATGCCGGATCGGGGGGGCCTATGAGGAGCTGCTGATCCCCGCCCTTACCGGGGTCGATATCCTTGATCTTCAGATTGATCTGGCCATGAAGGGAAGCCTGTCGCCGCAAAACCATGATGCTCTGGTGCGTGCCGGAGCTTCATGGCCCCCGGAGGGCTTTGCTTCGGTGATCCTTGCCTTTGCGCGGAAAGGGGTGGTACGAAGCATCGGTGAGCTTTCGAAAATTTGTGCCGTGGAGGGGGTGATAGGCGGAGGGTATCTCCTGGCCCCCGGCCGAAGGATAGGTGAGCTTGAAAACTCCACGGGCCGGGCCGCCTGGGCCGTGGTCCGGGGAGAGAGTGCCGCCCAGGTAAACAGGAGCGTAGAGGGTGCATATGATGCGCTTGAAGTTATCGGCGATTCGGGGGAGAATCTCATGCAGGATTTACGCAGTTTCGCGCTCCATCCCGACCCTTTACCCGATTCGGAGGTCTCATGAGGTGTGCCCGGCTTTGCATGTTTCTTTTGCCCCTTGCCCTATCCCTCTCTTCCTGCAGCCATGATGAACAGCCCCTGCGGGTTGCCGAACAGTACGGCTTAGCCTATGCACCGGTCACCATCGCCAGGGAGCTCGGATTTGTGGAAGAAGCCCTTGCGGAGCTCGATCATCCCGTGGACCTCCAGTGGCTGCGCCTCGGCAATACCGCAACGATCCGCGAGGCAGCCGTCGCCGGTAGGGTGGACGCCGCCTTTATCGGCATCCCCCCCTTCCTTATCAGCCGGGCAGGGGGCATGGATTGGAAGATCGCCGGAGGTTTAAATCAGTCGCCTTTGGGCCTTGTCACCTGGCGGGAAGATCTTAATAATATCTCCGATTTTGACTCCTCTGACAGGATTGCTCTGCCGCAGCCGGGAAGCATCCAGCACATCCTTCTTGCCATGGCTTCCCGGCGTCTGACCGGCGATGCCGCCCATTTCGATCGTCAGCTGGTCACCATGAACCATCCCGACGGCATGCAGGCCCTCCTGGCCCGCAGGGAGATCGCAGCACATTTTACCTCCCCGCCCTACCTCTTTCTGGAGCTCGAAGAGCCGGGGATGAAACAGGTTGTATCGGGCAGAGAATGCTTCGGCGGTCCCTTTACCTTCATCGTCACCGTTGCCACCAAAGAGCTTGCCGAAGAGCGGCCGAAGGTGTTGGCAGCCTTCATGGATGCAGTTGATCGGGGAATGGCGTACCTGCACAGCAATCCGGAAAAGAGTGCTGCTCTCCTTGCTCCTATCTATCAGATGGACAGCGACGATGTCCTGGATATGCTCGGTTCCAAGGATCTGGATTATTCACGTGATGTGGTGGGCATCGAGGAATTTGTCTCTTTTATGAAGGATACCGGTTATCTTCCCGCCGATTTCAACTCAGGCGGGGAGCTTTTTTGGACCACGGCGGTTCTGGATAGCGGTACCGGGGCGGGCGGAGGCGATCGGTGATCTTCTTTGTGATTGCGGCTGTCCTTATCCTGTGGCAGTTGCTTTCCGTCAGTGGGCTGGTCTCTCCGATTTTGGTTCCTTCCCTGTTTTCCATTGGGAAGGCCCTGGTTCGGGATACCTTTTCTGGTCTCCTTCCCGCCCAACTGCTTTTTTCCCTTCTCCTTGTTGCCCTTGGGGCGCTCATAGGGACCGCAGGAGCGGCGCTTTTGGCATTTCTTGCCTCCCTGGGGAAACGGGCACGGCAGGGAGTCGGGCTTCTGAATGCGCTTCTGCATCCCCTTCCCGGCATCGCCCTCCTTCCTCTGGTCGTTCTCTGGGCGGGGACCGGTACCCCGGCGGTGCTCCTGGTGATGGTTCACAGTGCCCTCTGGCCGGTATATCTGAATCTGCAGTCCGGCATCGATGAAATTTCCCCGCGCTATCGCGAGATGGCCGCCAATTGGGAAATGACCATGGCCCAGAGGCTGTTCCATCTCGTACTTCCCGCCATTTTCCCTTCGCTTCTTTCCGGCCTGAAAACTGCCTGGGCGCGCTGCTGGCGGGCCCTTATTGCCGCCGAAATGGTTTTCGGAGCCGCCGGTTTCCTCGGCGGTCTCGGCTGGTACATATTTGAGCGTCGAGTCTATATGGATACGGCCGGACTCTACGCCGGTTTATTGCTGGTCATGTTGTCGGGGGCCGCCGTAGACCGTTTCCTTTTCGGTAGCCTTCGTCGTTTTACCGACTGCCGCTGGGGGAAGGTGGAGGGATGATGGAACAAGGCCTCGAATTTCGGGATGTCTCTTTTTCCTTCGGCATACCGATACTCGACTCCTGCAGGTTTTCCTTGGAGCTGGGGAGCCTTGCGGTGCTGCTCGGCCCCAGCGGTTGCGGAAAAAGTACCCTCCTGCGGCTTGCCTCCGGCCTTCTTCGTCCTGCTTCAGGGACGGTTCTGTTCGGGGGCCTTCCCGTATTGTCCCCCGGACGCAGTCGTTTCCTCATCCACCAGGATGCCGATCAGCTTTTTCCCTGGAAAAGCGTCCTTGCAAATACCGCTCTGCCTCTTATGGTCGGGCCGAATCCTCTATTAAGGGAAGAGGCCTTCTCTCGTGCTGCAACGGCCCTTGGAATGGTCGGTCTTGCAGAACGAAAAGATGATTTTCCTCGTCAGCTTTCCGGCGGTATGAAACAGCGGGCGCTTCTTGCCAGAGCCCTTGCCTCCGATGCGGATCTATTGCTCTTTGATGAGCCTTTCGTCAGCCTCGATGCCTTCAGTCGCGAAACGCTCCAGGAACTACTTGTCGAACTTTGGCACAAGAGCGGAAAAAGTATCCTCTTCGTTACCCATGATATCAGGGAAGCAGCCCGCATTGCAAAAATAATCATTTTCATGCACCCTAATCCGGATGGTGCCCGGATAGAGCCTCTTGCTCCAACCGGGCAGCCCTTACGTGAACTGGAGACGGCAGAAGCATCGACTCTGATGAGAGAACTGAGGCGTCGTTTTCAACCCGATAGAGGGTAATCTTCCACGGCCTTTTTCCCCGCTGTGAGACGATGCGCATGCCGTAGCCGGGGGAGGTGAAGGAGCCGACCGGGGCGCAGTGTGCAGCGATAAAGCCCTTCATGTCCCCATAGTAGGCCGCCACATTCCCGTAGAGGATATTCCATACCGGTCGTTTTTCGTAGATGAAATCAAGCTCCTGGGAATAGAGGATATGGGTGATGCCCCTGCTTCGTATGTACTCCGAAAAGTCGAGTCCGGTTTCACGGAGATGGATGATGTTCCGATAATCGAGAAAGCTTGCCTCCGGCAGAGCGTATTCGGCGTTCAAATTCGCAAGCAGCCGGATCTTCCTTCCGTCTGAACTCCTTCTTGCCTCTTCCTTCTTGACGAGGGTTTCGATATTGCGGCGGTAAAGAGCATAGCTTTCTCCCGTTCGATACTCCTGAAGGATGTTTGTAAGGGAGAGCCCGGCCGACAGTCCGATCAGGCTCAGCATGGCGATAAGACCGGCACGGCGAAATACTTTGGATCGTGCGCTATTACACCTGTGAAAGAGTGGGGTATGGCGAGCGGCAGCGACCCAGGCAAGATAGAACAGGGGCAACTCTATAGCAAAGAGGGGAGGGCCGTATTTCCCGATAAAAAGGAGGGCCGTATTGAAGCCGAGAAGTGAGAGAATGGCCAAAAGCGCCTGCCGCGAACCGGTAGAAGCCTTCACTGCACAGATCGCAAAAGCTAAGGTGTGAAGTAGTAGCAGTGGTTTCATCATAGGGATGAAATAGGTACCCGAATAGCTATGCCATAGCTTTTCGTAGTAATGGGGAAACCTGATGACTTTTATATACCAGGGTACCATGACCCCGACACTTGTGCCGAAACTCTGATAATCATGGATGAAGCCGGGATTCATAATAAGACTGATTCCCATAAACAGCACTTCCCCAACCGTACAGCCTGTTACAAAGCCTATGGCCTTCGATAGCGGCCGATTACGGGAAAGAATCGCTCCGAAAAGTGCCGCCGCAACCAGAAATGCGGCGGGATGAAAGCCTATTGCCAGGGTAACGACGGCCCCCATGTTCAGCCCTGTACGGAAGCCGTCTCGTCTTCTATTCCCATTCTCCTGTGAAAGAATAAGTTTGAGGCCGAGAAGGAGGAAGAACAGCAAGGCGATTTCCTGTCTGGCAAAGTGGGATGAGGCTATGAATTGCGGGTCAAGGGAGAGGAGCACCATAAAAAGAAAGGCAATGGTGTCGTTTTCTTTTTGCCCTGCATCCGAACCGAGAAATCTTTTGATCACTTGCTGAAACAGAAGCAACGAGGCTGCCCCAAAAGAGAGGGATATCATTCGTGCCTGGTAGATGCCGTAGCCGAAGATGCTGAAAACGCTTGCCTGCAAAAGGTGAAAAAGCAGTTTTATGGCATGGGGAGACCTTGGAACGAGATCAAAAAATGGTTCGGTAACGGTGATCGAGTGCGAAATGAGCCAATTCCTGCTGAGGCCGCTTAGCCACGCTTCGTCACTATGAACAAAGGGATAGTGCGTTAACAGGAATAGATTCACAAAAAAATAGGAAAATATGTATATAAAAGACTTGCAAGGTACTATTTTTCGAGGTAAATTCAGCATACTTGTACTATATCATAGTAATTAAAAAATATAGCCGGTTTGTAATAGAAGGCCGGAGAGGGAGGATTAATGAAGTTTCGTCGGAAGATGCCGATAGCCGTTCTTGCGATCGTTGCGGCCGTTGGGTTCATTTCCTGTGGCGGACCCCATTTCGCAAAAAGCGGTTCCCAGATTATTGATGCGAAGGATGCTCTCGCCATGGTGCAGAAGGGCGGTGTTGTTCTTGTGGACGCTCAGACAGGAGTCAAATATAACAAAGAACATGCAGATGGGGCGGTCAATATTGGCAGAGCCGATATCGTCGTAAACACGCCCTATCCTAATCTTGTTGCCGACAAGGCACAGTTCGAGAAGGTGATGCAGAGTCGTGGAATAAGCAATGATTCCACCGTCGTTGTCTACGACGACAGCAAGAATATGGATGCTGCCAGGCTGTGGTGGACCATGGTTGCCTATGGCCATGATCCTGAAAAGGTAAAAGTGATTAGCGGGGGGCTTGCCGCGATGAAGGCTGCCGGTTCGGCAATGAGTTCCGGGAGAACTACGCCGGCTTCGAGTTCCTATACCGCGAAGGACCTCGATACTTCCATGATTGCCAGCCTGGCCGATGTGAAGGCGCAGGTAAACAATCCCGATCCCAATACCGTGATTCTCGATACCCGGACCACCGAAGAGGTAGAAGCGGGTACCATTCCCGGTTCCGTCCATATCGATTACGAGAATAACAACTTTTCCGACAATACCTATCGTCCGGTCCAGCAAATCAGAATCGATTATCTGGAAAAAGAGATCGATCCCTCCAAGACGGTGATCATGTTCTGTAAGACCTCCATCCGTGGGGCCCAGAGCTATGTTGCCCTCTACAATGCAGGGTATCGCAATCTGAAACTTTACGACGGGGCCTGGGTTGAATGGTATAGTAAACCGTCGCTTCCCGTGCAAATGCCGGAAAAATCGGAACTTCCCGCCCTGAATAGTCAGGACGGTTCATAGTAAAACAACTATTCTTGAGGAGAGTGTGTATGAAAGCCATGAAAAAGGTGCTTACGGTTGCATTGATGATTTGTCTTGCAACTGCAGTCTTTGCCGAAGGGCAACAAGAAAAAGCCGCTCCTGCGGCCGCTGCAAGTAGCGTCGATATCGACCAGCTTGTCTATGACTATTTTGCCAATATGCCGGATCATATCTACAAGATCGGCCAGGCCGATTTTATCAATATGGTAAAAGCCGGTGACGACATGCTTGTTCTCGACATTCGTCAGGCCGCCGATTATGCCAAGGGGCATGTAAAGGGCGCTATCAACGCTCCCTGGGGACCCGAACTGGGAAAGGTTTTGGGAAACCTCCCCACCGACAAGCCTGTAATGGTCTACTGCTATACCGGCCAGACCGCCGGTCAGACCGTTGCCGTACTTAACTTCGCCGGTGTGAAGGCCCGGTCGGTTAATCTCGGTTTTAATCTCGGCATCTCCAAGGTGGAAGGGGTTGATGCATACCTTGAAACCACTGCAAACGACTTTTCCGGCAAAAGCGGCGCCAGCTACGATCCTGCCGTCAAAACGATGGTCGAAAACTACTTTGCCGATCTTGCAAACACCAAGGGTACCATGTATACCAACAACATCATCAGTGAAGAGAATGCCAAAAAGTTTCTCGATTCCGGTGATGATCAGGTGCAGTTCGTTTCCGTCAGAAGTGCCGCCGATTACGCCAAAGGGCATATCGACACCGCCATCAACATTCCATGGGGAAAGGGCATGCAGGAGAGTTTTGCCAGCCTCCCCGCCGATAAGAAGTTGATTGTCTATTGCTACACAGGTCAGACCGCCGGTCAGACCGTTGCCGCTCTCAGAGTGCTCGGCTACGATGCCGTCAGCCTGAAAGGCGGTATGGGAATGGGGTCGAACGCCCCCTCCGGCTGGGCGAACCAGGGATATCCTGTCGTTCAGTAAGTGAAGCCTGTTCGGTAGAAAAAGGGCTGTCCGGGGAAATTCCGGGCAGCCCTTTTTGTGGTCTTGAACCTTGGCCGGTCAATAATTTTTGCCGGTAGCCAGCTCCCAGTCATAATATGCCGCCCGATATTCAAAGAGGGCATGATATACCCCGAGACGAGCCTGCTGGTATTGATCGAGGGCGTCGTTGACGGCATATTGTGTGCCTAGTCCATTTGCGTAGGAAGTTTGCGCCATCGCTAATGCCCTTTGGGCAACACTTTCAGACGCCCCGGCTGATTCAATACGCTGGTAGGCCTCTTCCAGCGTCAGCCGCAAACTGAGTAACTCCTGCTCTATATCGTTGTATTTCTGGGCTATAGCAATATTTGCCTCATTCTGTGCAAGTTTTGCCGATTTTGTCATAGATAAACGATAACCACCGGTAGACAGAGGAACGGTGACGGTCACTCCAAGTTGAAATGAATCGTAATCAGAACTATCGCTGCTGGAGGTATAGCCTCGATATAAGCCTTTCGCATAGGTAAGGCTGGCATCAACGGATGGGAGAAAGGAAGCCATTGCTGCCTTTTGGGCTATGTCCGCGACTTCTTTTGATAACAAAGTCGCCTCATAATCGGGTCGCTTTGCAAGGACATCACGTAAATCGTATTGTTCGGGAAGAGTCGGGATTTCGTCATTATTTTCCGTCAGCACGACCTCCTCATCATTGGGAATCCCCGCCAGTGTCTTAAAAGAGATAAGCGCAATTTGTGCATTACGGCGGGCCTCGGCAGTTTCCGGAATACTGGACTTCCAGGTACTTTCAGCCATAAGCAGATCAAGCTCTGCCGAAAGTCCGGCTTCAAAACGGCGCTCGGCATTCTGGTAATTTTCTTTTGCCGTTTGTTCCGCCGCTTCCATGACCTCCAGGACCTGGTTTGCCAATTGCGTCTGTGCATACAATTTTTTTGCCGAATTCAGAATGTTTCGCCGGGTTGCCTCATATGTCGTGCGGCTGATTTCTTCACCTTTTTTCGCCTGCATAAGCGAGGCAATGGCATCGGGGGCAAAAATTTTCTGAGTGACGGACAGTGCCATAAGATATTCGTTGTCGTAATTGGAATCCTGGTCTTCATAAATCAGGGGCGCAGTTCCCCCTGTCGTATTAGTACCCGGGGGAACGTCGGCAGCCACGGCCGTGGATTGATCGATGTCAGCAAGATTACGGGTATAACCGCCTTGTGCCGCAATGGAGGGGAGCAAAGCCGAACGCGCCTGGGCCGTGGTCTCATGTGCCGTATCGAGATCATTGCGGGAAAGTCTTAGATTGAGATTTTCCCTTTCCACCCTCGCAAGATAGGCGGCAAGGTCATACTCGCCGGCATGTGCCATGGCTATGGAACATGACATGAATAGCAACACTGCCATGCTTAATTTAGATCGAAGCCGATAAAACATCTTCACTCCTTTACCCTCTTTGATTTCAGATGATGACGACTGAGCAACAATTCCAGGGAGGGGATAACCCAAAGGGTCATCAGCGTAGAGGAAATGATACCGCCGATAATGACGATACCCATGGGCTGACGCATCTCTGCACCAGATGCTCCGATACCGAGTGCCATGGGAAGCATTCCGAGAATGATAGCTATGTTACTCATCAGGATAGGCTTGAGCTTCGTCGGACAGGCCTCGATTAGGGCATCATGGGAACTTTTGCCACTCCGTTTAAGCTGGTTGTAATAATCGAGAATAAGGATGGCATTATTAACCACGATACCGATCAGCATGATAACGCCGAGCATGGCGACAAAGTTTAGCACCGCACCAGTCGCGAGACTTGCACCGATGATTCCGATAATAGAAAGGGGAACCGTTGCAAGAATAAACAATGGCTGTACAAAACTTTCAAGAATGGCGGAAAGAAGCATATAGGTCAGAATGATTGCGATAAAAAAGACGGTAACAAGATCGGTGACCGTATCGTTGAGGCTTTCGGATGTTCCAGCTGCCCTGACCGAATATCCGGCAGGAAGGTCGATTGCTCCAACAGCGGCCATAACTTGATTCAGAACAGCTCCCTGAGAATATCCAGGCAGAAGCCCGGCGGAAATCTCTATCGTGCGGACCTTGTCGGTTCTCATGATTTGGTTGTATCCGTTTGAAAAATAAATGTCCGCATAGCGTGAAAGGGGTTTTACCCCGCCTGCGCTTACAACCGGAATGTTTTTCAGATCTTCGATATCGAGGAGCTCCGAGTCTTTGAGCATGACACGCACATCGTATTCTTCCCCGCCTGTTTTGTAGGTAGTGGCAACATAGCCATCTACTGCCATACGGAGGGACATGGCAACGGACTGTACCGTAAGTCCGTCGGCGGCGATACGCTTGCGGTCGGGCTCAAAGATGATTTCCGTCTTTCCTTGTTTCGAACTCAGCATGGTATTCATCGTTCCTGGTACCTGGGTGATTGCCTCTCTCATTCTTTCTGCAAGATCAAGCAGCGTATCGGTATCGCTACCGCGAAGATAGAGATCTATGGGGGAACCGGCGGCATCTACGGAAATTTCGGATATCGGGGAGACCCGGATTTCCGCCCCGGGAATGTCTGCAAGATCCCGTATAGCACGGGCCGCAATTGCCGAGTTACTTGCACTCCGTTCTGATTTCGGGTTAAGGAATACTTCCATCCTTGCCAGGTTTACGTCCTGATCAAGCGATCCCGTACTCCCCAGTGTTGTCAGAAGGGTTTCAACTTCAGGATATTCGGCGAGCCGGTCTTCTATAGCTTTCAACGTTGTCGCGGTGCTCTCCAACTCGCTTCCCTGGGGTAATTCAACGTTGATACCGATTTTACCTCCGTCGGTTGTCGGCATAAGCTCGAAATTAACCCCTGAGCCCTTGGATAGGGCAAACATGAAAAGAGCGATGGTTGCTGCAACGACAAGTGCACTACGAAAACGATTTTTTAGGATCACCCTCAAGGTTGCGGCGTAAAAACGTTCCCAACTCGTAAAAAAGTTTTCCAGGAAGCTACCGATGCGCCCCTCTTTCTTTACCTTTTCCGGCAGCATTCGAGAGGCCATGAGAGGGGTCAGCGTAAAAGAAACGAAGATTGAAAATAATGTGGCAATGACAATGGTGTATGCGAAATTGGACAAGGTTGCTCCCATGGTCCCGGACATATTGGCCAGCGGAACAAATACTGCAATGTTTGTCAGGGTGGAAGCAAAGACCGCCATCATCACTTCCTTGGTCCCACGAGATGCAGACTCAAGGCGATTATGTCCTAGTTCTTTATAGCGAAAAATATTCTCCAGAACCACAACCGAATTGGCAACCAAGGTACCGGTAGCACTGGATAAGCCCATGAGAGAGAGAATATTAAGACTGATTCCCATTGCATTCATGATGAGAAACGTCGATATGATCGAAAAAGGCATGGAAATGGCGACAATTAGCATCGATCGCAGATCGTGGAGAAAGATGAGTAGAACCAAACCGGTGAAGAGTATGCCGAGGTATACATTGCTCAGTGTATCGTTTACCGTATCGCGGACGAAGCTTGCGTCTTCCTTGACGACCTTGAAAGAAACCCTGCCGCTTGATTCAGCCTCCAGGCTCTTGATCCGTTTCATAACTCCGTCAACGACATCGATCGTGTTTGCCGTCGGGTTTTTTATGATCTGGATGAGTAGCGCATTATCGTTTCGAATATTGTCCTTTTTATCAAAAAGAACGGTTCGCTCCTTCACTTCGGCATGAGAATCGACAACGTCTGCAAGCTGGCGAAGCTTAAATGTTCCTACTCCGGATTCGACATCAAGATCACGGATAGCGTCAAGTTCGTTGAACTCTCCCTTGAAGCGGACAGGGAAATCTTCCTTGTTCATCTTCAAGCTGCCACCGGGGAGTTCCACATTTGCAGCAGCAAGCATCGATACAATTTGCGTCAGGGGTATCGAACGGGAAAAGGTCGCTGTCCGATCAAGCTCGACGTGTATTTCACGTTCTTGTCCACCGGATACTTCTACACTACCAACCCCGCTTACCTGTGCCAAACCGGAAGAACCCGTGGTGCTGGCGTAGGTATAGAGCTCTGTCGGCGTCATATCTCCTTCAAGAACGATATTCATAACCGGCATCGAAGACGCAATATCGACCTTTGAGATAGCCGGACGTTCTGCATCGTCGGGAAGCTCAGAAATAATGACTTCCACCTTGTCTTTTACTTCCTGGAGAGCAAGATTTTCGTCCTTGCCATAGGTAAATTCAACGGTCACAAGGGACACGCTGTCCATCGAATAGGAGGTAATCGATTCCAGATTGGCAATAGCAGAAATCTGGTCTTCGATACGTTCGGTAATCTGAGACTCAATAACCTGGGGGCTGGCCCCTGGGTACACCGTCTGGATCGTGACATACGGAGCCTTGATATCGGGAAAAAGGCTAACGGAAATACGCAGGTATGCAAGGATCCCAAATACTATGAAGGCCGCAATTAACGTAATGGTAAGAACCGGCCGTTTTATGGAAATATCAACAATATGCATGTGTTTCCCCTAATCAGAAAGGCTCGGAACAACTAAAACCTTGTCACCCGAGCTCAGGCCGTCTCTTACTTCCGAAATCATGGCATCACCCGGTAAGAGTCCTGAAACGACTTCGATTTCCAGTCCGTTCTCCTTACCTGTCTCTACCGGCTGGAGTTCGGCCTGACCATCCTGTACAATAAAGACTCCCCATCCGCCATTGATTCTTACCAGATCGGTTCGTGAGACGACGACAGCTTCTTCATTGCGGTAGGTCTCTAAAGCGACATCACTGCTCATCCCGCTTACCAGGCCTGTCACGACACCGGGGAAATTCACCACAACGGGGAAAGCCTGCCTGCTGCTATCCATGATGAGGGGAACCTGGGTCACACTGCCTTCTATGGTCGATGCTCCCTCTTGGATACGAGCCCGGGTGCCTACATGAATATCAGACACTTCGTCTCTAGTGGCGTAAAGCCGAGCCTCAAAGCCGTCGGAAGCTGTAACGGTAAAAAGTGCCGTCCCCTGGCTAACGTTTTCTGTTTCCCGGACATCAATGCTCGATATATAGCCGCTTATCGGAGCCTTTACATCCACCATATCGGCTGCGGATTTGTATGCGGCACGTGCAACCTCGTATTGGGTTCGTACGTTATCGAATTCCTGTTTTGACAGTCCTGCGTTTTCAAAGAGAGCGGAACTTCGCTTATACGTTGTCTCGGCATTCTTAAAATTGGCCTCGGCCTGCAAAAACGAAGCATTATCCCGGGAAAAAGAAAGGACGATCTGATCACGGCTAACATGATCTCCGACTTCAAACTTGATCTCTCTTACGACATCGTTCAGCAGAGAGTAGGCCGTTGACTCGGACAGCGCCCGAAGGGTCGTCGGATATTTGCGATATACCGAAAACACCTCAGGTTCGATCGTTCGTATTATGACGGGAATCCCGTTCTGCTTCTGTATACTTTCCATGCTTTCCTGAGTTTCGGTTGCATCATCTTTTCCCGTGCACGAGCTAAAGAAAACAACGAGTGAAAGCAAAAGTGCTGTTATTTTTAATGTAGAAATGTTCATAGGCTTCTCCTTATCTAATGTCTTTGCACGTTACATCGAAAATCCGAGCGAAAAACTCATTACAGGGGTTTCCGTCCTGATGTTGTATGCGAAACACATACCTATAGCTGGAATAGCAACCTTGTTCAAATGAAGATTAAATGAATAGCCGGGGCCGTGATAATATTCTGATTGAGAGCTTCCTTTCAGGCCTGCCTCAAGAAAACCAAACTCATAAAGGAAATCCGTTTCAAGGGTACCCCACGCAGCCTTTATAACAGGTATACTGTATGCACCATAACCGGCTGCATATTTCGAAGCATACACATCCTTCGGCAGTATTTGATACCCTCTCCCTTTTTCCGATAAATTATCCATCACTTGCAACGAACGATCACTATATTCACCAGATAAACCTAATTGGAATTTATTATCGTCTAAGAGAGTGGTTGACCAGTTCGTATGCATTGTTATCGAATCATATTCTTCGGAACCGACAATGGAAAAACCGTGATGGTAGGCAATAGAAACAGAGATTCCTGTGGGGCTACTGCCGCCATGCTTCATGTTGTGAAAGGTAATACTTACCCCTGGAGCTATCATGAAAAGTTCGTCTTCCACTCCAGGAATATCATCAAAATTAGCGGCATGGTAGTATGCTGTTGTCACATCAATAGTCGGTATAAACCATTGGTTCCTTCTGTAAGAGAGCGAGATGCCGCCGCTTGCTTCTATGCTGTCGTAGTCTGCAAACGAGTCGTCATCCACATAGGTAAACTCTTTATTATCGTTGGTTGAAACAAAACCTGATAAAGCTACAAGAAGAGTTCTGTTAAAATAATGTGGATCGATGAAATTAGCAAATGCCGTTTTCTCTGTTTCAGAAAATAAGCCGCCTGCCACAAAATTCTTCGCTTTGCCAAAGAGATTTGAATCAAAAAGCATCCCTCCCACGACCATTGAAGAGTCGGAAAAGTAAAGGAAAGGTATAGGCACAAGTGTCAATTTTTCCGAAACTATGATGACTAATTCATATTCGGTATTGGTTATGTGGTTAATTGAAACTGAAACTTCACTGAATAAACCGCTCCCCATGAGTTTTTGCTCTATTCCTTTGGTATTGATCGTATCGATTGTTTGTCCGATGCCGATTCCGGTAATATCCTTTATCGTTTCTTCTTTTGTTCTCTTCAGCCCTTTATACGTTACCTTTACAATGGTATCCGATTCTGTTGCTGCCTGAATTTCATTGACATTTTCGAGTGGCCAGAGGCTGCCGGAAGAAAAAAAACCGAGGAGAAGAATGAGGCATAGTCTCCTGGTTTGTATAGTTTTATGTAATGCTTTAGGCTCATAGAGCGGTTTCATAATGACTCCCCAATAAAATCTTCCTTAATATAAGGGGAGGAGAAAATGCTTTCCCATATAAATCGTTTAAATCTCTTATGAACATTTGTTATATTTTGTTGTTATTGTATTTTATTAGCGATTATACTTTTCTGCATGAAGCAGACTGTTATGACAATAGAAGATAACAATGAGATGGCGGCTCTCATTAGCATCTTTTTAAGAAATGAAGGCTTTCATACTCTTGACTTCGGAACAGCTGAAGAGGGATTGGATTATCTTAAAAAAAATAGCGTTGATATAATCCTCGTAGATATAAACTTACCGGGAATGGATGGTTTCATGTTCATCAGCCATGCAAGAAAATTGACAAGTGTCCCGATACTGATTATCACGGCAAGGAGAAGCGACACCGATGCTGTTGCAGGCTTGGGCTTTGGAGCGGATGATTTCATCACAAAACCATTTTCCTCCGAAGTTTTGGTTGCCAGAATTCGGGCATTCTTGCGACGTGCCAAAGGGCTGGAAACTAACAACGAAACGATAATTGCGTTTGGCCCTTTTGAATTTTTTCCTGACGATTTTGTTCTCAAAAAGGACGGCAATCCTATCCCTTTGTCAAATCTGGAATGTAGACTTCTTGCTTATCTTATAAACAGGGCTGGTAAATACGCAAAGCCTGAAGTTATTCATAAGGATGTATGGAAAAACGAATTTGGAGACTTGACGGTCGTGGCCGTATACATTCAAAGACTCAGAAGGAAGATAGAAGAAGATCCATCTTCACCCATCTATCTAAAAACCTCCTTTGGGAGAGGATATGGCTTTTGTTTTCCTGACGCTGAAACGAGTTAAAAGATGACAATTAAAACCCAATATCAGATTATGTTGTCAAGCACAGTTCTTATAACCATTCTCATCACATTAATGTTTATTCTTATGAAAGGATATTCAGAAAAACAATTTGAAAACAGAAGTGAAGAGACTTTGCGCGAATATCAGAAAGCCATGAACGAAGGTCGGCTGGATCAGTTTAAAGTCGATGAAACCTTTATGGAAGATATTGGGATTAATACTGTGGTGATCAATGATGCAGGCACGATTATTTTTTCGACGATTCCATCGCTTGTTCAGGATGATGATTTCTTTACAAGTATTAAACCCTTTCTCTTAAAAGATAGCCCGGGGTTTCGCTATTCAATTGGAATAATATCACACTATATGAGAGACTTTGATGACGACTTTTTATTTTTTATCCGGCAACGAGAAAAACAAGACATACTATCTTTCCTCGGGAGCGCTAAATATTATGTTCTATCCGCCTTCTTTGTATTATTACTTTTCATCATTATTATTTATTCCTCCATCATTCGTTCCATCGTAATGTCCATCGTCAAACTTGACAATGAGACAAGGAATATCTCTCCTTTCCGTCTGGACAAGAAAATCACTGTTACAGGAAGTGAGGAGATTCAGTCGCTTGCCCATTCCTTTAATCTTATGCGTTCCTCGATAAGAACCGCAAATGTTCGGCGTTCGCAATTTATAATGGGCCTGTCGCATGATTTTAAAACTCCTTTAGCTCTCATAAAAGGCTATGCGGAAGTTATGAAAAGCGGTCAACACGGTATTACTACCGGAGAAAAAGATTATATCGAAATAATTACTTCGAAGGTTGATCAGTTAGAAGGAATGATGGACGATTTATTGGACTTTATCTCCATTGATACCGATGCACGGAATTTCAGTTTCAGCAAAGTGAATTTGACGAAGTGGTTATCCGATTTTATCAGCCGATCGAAATCCGATGCACAATTATTGGGGAAGACAATAACGGAGGATATACATATCGAAGAAAAGAGAGTGCTGTCTATGAATGAGAAACTTGTGGAACGGGCATTAGACAATATTGTGCACAATGCTTTGCGATATACGGGAAAAAATGGCGTAGTAAAAATTATTGCCTATGAAGCGTCGAAGGATATCTGTATTGCCATAGCCGACAACGGCCCCGGGATATCAGAGGAAGATATTCCTTTCATTTTTGATTCTTTTTATCGTGGCTCACCATCAAGGCGGACACAAGGTATGGGCTTGGGGCTTGCTGTAGTTAAAAGCATTATTGATTTACATGGCTGGTCTATAAGCATCGATTCGAAAGTTGGGCATGGTACGACTTTTCAAATCACGATCCCACATTGATTATGAAGCATTGTAATAACTGCCGGGAAATAGGTAAACAGGCTCTCGGGTATTGTATATGGATGGAAAAGGATACAGGTATGTACTTTTGCTCACTTTTTTCTGTCCTTGGACGTATCGTCCTCTTGGTTTTTCTACTCTTAGCTCCCCATGCAAAGATCAACGCTGAAGAAGCAAGGACAGACGATGAACCGCGCATAGCATTAGTGCTCCAAGGCGGCGGAGCTCTTGGAATCGCTCACATCGGTGTCATCAAGATTATAGAAGAACTGGGAATTCCCATCGATATTGTGGTTGGGACAAGTATGGGATCCATAATCGGCGGGCTCTATTCTATAGGATATACCTCAGCAGATCTTGAGTCCCTTGTCCATGATACAAATTGGTTGAATCTCTTTTTTGACAATGCATATGCTTTCAACGAACCTATATGGGAACGAATGGATAAATCCAGATACTTTTCTTCTTTTATTTTTGACCGAAACGGAATAAAACTTCCCAACAGCCTGTTATCCGATCATAAAATTCTGTCATATTTCGACATCCTGACACTTTCAGAACCGACGCCAAGTAATTTTGATTCCCTTCCCCGGCAATTCAGGGCCGTCGCCGCAGATGTTGCGACCGGAGAACGGGTCGTTTTGAGTAGTGGTTCCCTTCCCGATGCAATGCGAGCGAGTATGGGAATTCCAGGTATCTTTGCTCCCTATTATGTGGATGGGCGTTATCTGATCGATGGCGGTATCGTTGATAATCTGCCGATCGATGTTGCCAAGGAACTGGGCGCCGATTTTATTATTGCAATCCAATTATCAGGAACCTCTCAATTCTCTGCTGAAGATATCAATCGTTCTCCCTTTACCGCTGTATCAAGTTCCATCGATATTCTGATCTACCAGAATATTCGACATCAGCTTGATGCAGCGGATTATGTTCTCAATATCGATCTCGATGGCTATCAGGCCGGGGACTTTCTTAAGAGTGAAGAAATTCTCACCATCGGGGAAGAAACCGCGAGATCTCATCTATCGGATTTCTTAGGTGTTAAACAGAGAATACTTGAGATAGGCAAGAAAGAAGAGAAAGGCATAGTAGAAAAACCATCTCTTCCACCTGTGGATTTGATAACCGTTAAGGGAGGCGACGAAGGTACTCGTGTGAAAGTACATGACCAACTTCGCGATTTGGTGGACCAAAACCTTGAAACTCGATCATTACTGAATTTTCTTTCCGATCTCAATAATAGGGGAAATTATCAGTCGCTTCGCCTGTCCCGTTTCATTCAGGAGGATGGGAGATCTGCCCTGAACCTTGCACTGGGGGAACAGGAAAAAAAAGAAAATCAAATCATGATAGGCTACTCCTCCGCATCAACCTACAGCGATTCAATAAACAGCAAAGACATAATTTCAGCCGCCTTTGTATTCAGGGGGCTCTTTACATCAAATTCAAAATTTACCGTTGGTTTCGACATGAATGCCCAGCCAGGACTTGCCGTATCGTTTTTGCAGCCCCTTGGCAAGGATTTCTATTTGAACCTTGCATATTCGGCAAGTACGGAAAACAATATATATCTCTTGAATAGCCTGGACCAATACTCTTTTCAGTTTAGGAGATCCAGCTCTCGGTTAGAGATTGGTTTTGCCCCTTCGCCGTATTATGACTTCATTGTCGGTTACCGGCATGACACAACCGATATCGAAGAAGACTCCGAGATGACGACGGTGCCTATGCTGACTGGTGAGTTTAGCATTCTAACCTTGGATTCTTTTATCTTCCCACAAAGCGGGATATATTTTAACTCAATATTCAACTACGTGATCCCCAACATTGAAGAATCGCGCGAAATTAAAATTTTCGAAACCTCCGGAGCTGTGGTTATTCCATGTTTCATTGATCCCGTATCATTTGAGCTGGAATGGCAAGGCGGAACTGATTTTTCTATAGATGTCGATGATACGGCAGCCGCACCGTCAGGGTTCAAGCCAAGTCTCCGCAACCGAAGGATGTTTCCGGGGGAGATGTATACAGCCGAGCGTACTGGAAGTTATGTAGCGGGCATCAGCCTGATGGGAAAATATCATATTAATTGGAGAAGCAAGGATTTGGGTGTACCGATTTTTGCCTTGCTTCATGGGGCAATGGGTTACACATTCCAAAAGCGTGATGATATTCGCCATGCCGAGGAGTATCGGTACTGGAATGCAGATTGGGGAATGGGAATACGTTTGAACGATGCATTCGGCATCATGTTGAGAGTTGGTATGTCGGGAGGATTTGTGGATGACGCAACCAAGGGTTTTGTTGCTGTGGATATAGGCTCTTTTGGGGTACGATAGGCGTGAATAGTGTTCCGAATCCTGGTGATATATGCAATTCCTTGTTCCTTACGATAATTCGGAACACTATATATATTCATACCAAAAGGGTATTGATGTTGCCCCAAAAAACGGGCAGCTCTTCCGCTAAAAACTGATACCGCCTACAAGCCTTGTCCCGGTGTTGATCCAGTCGTCACCGCCGAACAGGAGGACCTGCTGCACCTCTGCGAAGAGGCTGAGAACCGGGTGAACGGCAATCTGGGCCCGTGCTCCTGCATAGGGGCCAAGATAAAAGGAAGAGTCTCCATCGTAGAAGTGAAAAACCGGCATGAGCCCTGTTATCAGCGAAAACGATACCTTTTTCTTGTCCGGGAAGGGGAAGACAAGTGCCACTCTTATTGGTAAGAGGAAGGCTGGTGTGGTTTTACTATCGTCGTTACTTGTATGAATACCAAAATCGACCCCAAAGGAGCCGTAGAGGGCCTGTTGAATCGGGAACCTGATATCTCCGCCGGTTACGAGAAATGGATCGTCCCAGAGGAAAAAATCGGTACCTATATGGGCGGAAAAGACGGGAAGTCTGTAGTCTCCTTCACTGCTTCCCTTTTGTGTTTGACCGAAAAGTAGTTGTGTGTGTACGCATAATCCCGCCAGAATAATGCACAGGATTGTCCTCTTTATTTTCTTTTTGCTGTCCATGATGTAAACGTAGCACTATGAGCGGTTTCAGACAAGCGTCGTTCCTGCATCGATAATGGTACGTCTCAGCCGCTCAGCCAGGCCCCTGCTCTCCTCCTGCGAAAGGCTCTTCGTATCAATTGGAGGGTTAATGGTGATGGTTACTCGTGAGGGGGTGATCCACCCCTTAGCCTCGAACATATCGGCGGTTCCTTCGATGGTGAGGGGAACGATAATGGCACCCGACCTGGTTGCCAGCTTGAGACTGCCTGCCTTGAAGGGGCCGACCTTTTCGCTTTTGCTGCGGGTACCTTCGGGAAAGATCATGACCGCTTTGCCCTTTTTTATGGAGTCGATGCCCTTCTCTATCGCTCTGACCGAGGAGCGGGGGCTGGAACGATCGAGCTTGATACAACCGAGGGCAAGCATCCAGAGATTGATGAAAGGGACGTTGAAGACCTCTTTTTTTGCGATGAAACCGGTGATGCCGGGAAGAAAACCTATAACCAGGGGAATGTCGAAATAGCTCTGGTGGTTTGCAACAAGGCACAGACTGCCTCTCTGCCGGAGTGCAGGAAAATTCTCCATCCCCTTGACCGTCACCCTTGCACCTGTGGCGAAGATCACAAGCCTGTGGATAAAGGAACCTATCGAAGAAAGCCAAGCAGTCGATGCCCGATGCATGCCCAGAATCCGCAGCAGCAGGGCCGGGAATACCACGAAAATGGCACTGAGTATCAAAATGAGAGTCAGGAAGAGCACATATATAACGGTCCGAATCATGTTATCTCCTAATGATAAAGCTTAACAAGGGTCTTGAGAGCCTCGTTCCAGCGTCTTCGTTTTTCCCTCCGCTGGTTATGGTCGAAATGAGGATGAAAGTGATCATAACTCATCCTCATGCTTCCCAGTTCTTCCTCGCTTTTCCACACCCCCGCCCCCAACCCCGCAAGGGCAGCGGTTCCCCGGGCTGTCATATCGGTCTCATCGGGGCGTTCGACTTCATGACCGGAGAGATCGGCGATTGCCTGGAGAAGGACGTTGCTCCTGCTCACTCCGCCGTCTACCTTGATCCGGCGAATCGACATACCGGTATCCTTTTCGATTCCTTCGAGAATATCGACAACCCTGTGTGCGATTCCCTCTAGTACGGCCCTTGCAACATGACGGCGGTGTGTCGACAAGGAGAGCCCGAAGATGGTCCCCCGTGCCTTCGGATTAAAGTAGGGAAACCGAATGCCTGCAGCGGTGGGCACAAAGATAACCCCTTCGGTATCATCACACTGGGAGGCATAATCGTTGAGCACCGCGGGTGTGTCGGAGAGCCCTATCCCGTTTCCCAGCCAGTCGATCAACCTTCCCGCCGTCGCTACCGATCCTTCGAGCATATATACCGGTTTTCCCCTTAGGGTCCAGGCGATCAGGGGAAAAAGCCCTCTGCGGGATACCTTGCCCTGCCTGCCTACGTTGATATCCACGAAGCTGCCGCTTCCCTGGCTGATTTTTACATCGCCGGGGGTGAAGCACCCGTGACCGAAAAGGGCCGCCATTTGATCGCCTATAAGCGCGGTTATGGGAATGGACGCACCGAAGCAGGATGGATCGGTAAGGCCGAATTGGTCCGCCGAGTTTTTGACTTCAGGCAGCATCCTCATAGGAATGGAAAAAAGCTTACAGAAAATGGCGTTCCATTTCATCTCAAAGGGGTTGTAGAGACTGGTCGCCGCAGCGTTGCTGGTATCGGTGGCATGCACCCTGTTTCCGGTAAGACGATAGAGAAACCAGGTTTCGATGGTCCCGAAAAGCAGGTCACCTCGTTTTGCCGCCTGCCTCAGTTCCGGACGCTGTTCAAAAAGCCAGCAGAGCCTCACCAGAACATGGTCGGTAACGAAAGAGAGCATGCCGGTTGCCGTAAGCATTGGGCTTCTGGTAATGAACCCGCCAACGGCAGCGGCAATTTTCATGCCGCTCCAGATGCATGATCGGTTCATTTTGAAGGCCTTATCTCCGGCGCGGACATCCGACCAGCTGATAAAGTTACATTGCGGCTTTCCGCTTTTTTTATCCCAGAGGCAAAAGGTGGCCCGTTGAACGGTAATACCTGCCCCCGCTATCTTTTCGGGAGGGATCGCAGCCTTGCTAAGGGCCTCCCGCCCGGCAGCCAGCAGGGCCTGGAAAAGTTCCTCGGGATCGTGCTCGACAGCACCTTGCTCACTCCGTATCTCGCTGGTTGTTCGGAAGGCTCTGGCAAGCTCATCCCCATTTTCTTTATAGATAATTGCCCGTATCGTCGTTCCTCCTGCGTCGAAAGCAAGAAGAAATCGTTGTTCGCTATCCATCTTCGTATTATACCCGAAAACGATGGATTCGCCAGGAGCGCTTTCGGGCGATCCTTCTGAGGGCCCTGTCCGGATTGACGACCTGGGGGTCCTTTACCTTGTCCAGTAAAGGGAGATCGTACATGCTGTCGCTGTAGAAGGAGCAGATACCGACCGGTATCTCAAGTTCCCGGAGCAAGCGGTCCACCTTGTGAAGTTTTCCTTTGCCGAAGGCCGGTCCTTCGATAAAATCACCGGTGCAGAGACCGGATTCATCGGCCTGGAGCCTTGTCGCCACGAAATGATCGGCCTTCGTGGCCTCGACGATGGGAGCAATCAGTATGTCGAGGCTGCTGGATGCAAGGATAATAATCCTACCCTTATTGCGTTCTTCCTCGATTCTTTGAAGTGCCTGTGAGAAGATCCGGGCCTGTATGAGTTGCCGATAACGTCCTCGAGCTATATGTTCAAGTTTTTCGATAGCCATACCGCGAATCGGAAGCATTTTTTTCCCAATATCCTGAAAGGAAAAGATCCCGAAACGATATTTCACTATTTCAATTGGGACCCGGAATACAAGCGAAAGGGGAATGATTCCTGCCTTGAATGCCTCAAGGAGGAATGCGGCACCGGTGGAGCCGCGAAGAAGGGTATGGTCGACATCAAAGATAGCCGCTTCCTTTTGCCGCTCACTCACTGGCGGGAACCTCCCTGAGCCAATGAAAGCCGTCGCGGCGGCATTGCGTAACCGCTTCGGCGTAATAGCCGTGGTAGTGCTCCGGCATCATCATAGCGAGGCTGGCCATGAGTTCGTTAAGTGCTGCCTTCCGTTTGCTTCCCGTCACGGTCTGTCCGTGAAAATCGACCTTGATCGGTACACCGACCTTGAAGGTCACATCCGTTCTTCGAAGATGTTTCCAGTTATCCCAAAAGGCTTCGCCTCCAAAATGGGCCACAGGAAGAATCGGACTTTTGTTCCTGACCGCCAGAGAGATAACTCCCGCATGGGCCTCTTGAAGCACTCCGTCGCTGCTTCTGGTTCCCTCCGGGGCAAGCATGATGATTCCTCCGTTTTTAAGGTGCTCGCTTGCCTGTTTTAATGCCGACAGATCCACTCCCGATCGATCGATTGGAATTGCCTCCCATATTCGCGCAAGAAATCCTAAGAAAGGGGTATCCCAGGTCTCTTTTTTGACGAGCCCAAGGGCCGGGCGGGGAGTGGTATAGAGATGCATGAGCGGAACTTCAAGAAAATTAATATGGTTTACCATGATGATAAGGGGACCGGCCGAGGGCACCATATCCAGCTGGCTTGCATCGATCCTGCATAATCCTCGAAGAATCGTCTTAAGAACAGGGTCTACAATTCGAGCCGCTTTTGTCACCGATGCTCTCCTAAGCAGGAAGGGGGAGCAAAGATGGAAAGGGCCCCGGGAAAGAGCTTAATTTCCAAATGACGGCCGTCGGTGCAGATCGTTTCGCCGTCGGCATGACATACAAGTCCTCCCTCCTGTGCCGTGATGGAAAATGCCGCTGAACGTTCGGTCGTGATCGCCCTGTGGCCGGCTTGCGTCCCTTTGATGTATCTGATAATCAAACCTGCCATTTCGAGTCGTGTCAGCGCTTTGCTGGTCATGCAAAGATCCAGAAGCCCATCATCGCTCATGCCGTCCGGCGCCATAAAAAAGGTCCCGCCCATTCGTTTCCCATTGAGAATACTTATCTGGTTCGCCTGCGTCTGGATTTCTTGATCGTTAAAAAGGAGGCGAATCTTCGGAGGAGGGGGGAATCGAAGAAAGGTCTTTACGGCGCCGATTACATACGCGGCAAATCCGTGGACATGCTTTAGCTTGGCCGCTTCCAGTCCGACCATGGTGTCGAACCCAATCCCGATACCGTTTCCGAAGTAGCGCCCCTCGGGATAGAACCCGCCTTCTATGCATCCCACATCGAGGGGGCGGGGGGGAAGCGTCGCAATCATTGTACAGGCCTCGTGAAAATCGGCGGGTACACCGGCACCATAGGAAAAATCGTTTCCCCGTCCGACAGGGAGGACCCCGAAGGCCGGAGGCGTTTCTCCTCGGTCGACGATCCTCATCAGACCGTTTATCACCTCGTTACAGGTCCCATCGCCTCCCGCCGCTATCACGACATCGAAGCCTTCCTCATAGGCGCATTCGGCAAGATATGCCGCGTCCATAACTCCCGCTGTCAGGGAGACGGAAAAGTCAAACCCAAGCCGCTTCAAGGCCTTTTCCACCTCCGGCTCAAGAGTAAGGGCCCGGCCCTTGCCTGCAACCGGATTCAGTATGACCTTGTAGCGCATCCACCACCCCCGGCTATTTTTTGAAGAGCTTCCGCTTAATGCGGGAGATGATGCTCTTTTTTTGCTTCTTTTTACCAGCCTCTTTGCTGTTCGACGTCGAAGAAACTACCTTGAAATCCTCTCCGTACTTCTGACGGTACATTTCCAACCGCTTTTCGACCGGGGCCTTTCTGTCCGGATTCTTGTACTGCGGCTTTCTCTCTTTTCTCTCCGACGGGGCTGATGAGGGGCGGCCTGCCGTGGCCGGTTTTCGAGTGTTCGGTCTGCTTTTGGACCCACTATTTTTCTTCGGCTGATTGCTTCGCCGTCCGGCCTCGTTACTGCGTTGCGGAGAGGCTGAATTTCGGCGGGGAGCCGAGGGTTCCTGACCTCGATGGGCATCGCGGCCTCCTGATTCCTTTCTCCTTCCCTTTGTACCCTGCTGGAACGTGCGTCCCTTGCTCCTTGCCCCTGAAGAAGATGCTCTTCTGTATTCGGATCGGAAATCAGTCCCCGCACTTTTGTCCTCGAGAAAGAGTGTATCGTCGGCCCATTCGACAGGGATCTTTTGTTCGAGCAGCTGTTCTATGGGCTCGAGACCATAGACGTAGCGTTCGCAAGCCAGGGTTATGGCCCTTCCGCTTTTTCCCGCCCGTGCGGTCCTTCCAATTCGATGTACATAGCTTTCGGGGTCTTCGGGGATATCGTAGTTGATCACCATTGCAAGGTCGTCCACATGCAGGCCCCTTGCCGCAACGTCCGTTGCCACCAGAAAACGGATTTCACCATGTTTGACACGGTCTATGGTGGAAAGCCGTTTTTTCTGCGGCAGATCACCCATGAGAAATTTGGCGGCATAACCATTTCGCGAGAGACGCTTTGCCACCTCAACGGCAGTCACCTTCATGTTGGTAAAAATGATGGCGTTGGGCGGGTCGTACTTTTTCAGCAACCCCAACATAAGAGAGAATTTCTTTCCCCCTTCCACATGGTAGAGTTCCTGAGTGATCTCCCGAACCGTAATATGCTCGGGTTCGATGGAAACTTCTACCGGCATATTCATATGCTCCCAGGCAACATTAAGCACCTTGGTTCCGAGGGTAGCACTGAAAAGCAGGGTCATCCTCTTCTCCCGGGGGCCCATCATCTTCAGCATACGGCGAATATCGGGGTAGAATCCCATATCAAACAGCCGATCGGCTTCATCGATCACGACGGTTCCGATGGTGGTAAAATCAATCTTCCTGTTTTGCCCGAAATCGATAAGCCGTCCGGGGGTCCCGATATAAAGATCGACCCCCTTTTGCAGGGCCTCTTCCTGTTGTTTATAACCGACACCGCCGTAGAAACAGCCGATATTCATACCCATATGGGCTCCGAGAAGTTTTGCCTCATCCTCAATCTGGACGGCAAGTTCCCTGGTGGGGGAGATGATCATCGTACTCCGCCGTTCTTCCGGTTTTGTGGTGCACCACCGCTGAAAAATGGTAACGAGAAAGGCTGCGGTTTTTCCCGATCCTGTTTGCGACTGGACCGTAACGTCTTTTCCCTGAAGTGTCTCTTTCAGGGTTGCTTCCTGTACGGGCATACATGCTTCAAAGCCCGCGTCTTTGATGCCCGCAAGGACATCTTCGTGTAAGTTAAACTCTTCGAATTTCATTGTGCATCACTATACGCTATTTCCTTACTTATTCACAGACCCAGACCCCTATGGCCTCCAAGTGTTTGCTAGCCTGACCGGCCCAGCCACGATTTGCCGCGGGACTTGCCGGGCTTGGATGAAGGACCGAGGCTATCGTTTTACCCATTGCACCTGCTACTCGTATGAAAGCCTTTTCCGCGTATTTACCGATGCCGATCAGATATTCGGCACCGGTAATCTCGATAACCCGCTTCAGGTGAATATCGCACGCCTCCTGCAGCCGATTCCGTTCCTCTTTCGGCAGTTTGTCCGGGGTCTTATTTCTTCCTGAGGGCTCCAAAAAGATAAGCGGGCAGTAGTTTACAATAAGATGATCCCGAAAGAAGTCGTCGGGACCGTTAAATCGTTCTTTCATAAGACCCCAGAGCCTGAGGCCGCTTACCTCACTTCGCCTGCAGTCGAATCCCTCAATCGGCCGTTTGGGATGTTGCTCCCTCGGTTTCTTTATCCTGCCGTCGATGCCGAGCCAGTTTTTAACGGTTTCAACCTCTCCAAAGGGTACTCCGGTCTGGGCCATTCCCCATGGACCCGGATTCATTCCGAGAAAGAGTGTCTTTTTTTTCCCGCCTCCGTAGCGGTCGATATAGGCGGCAAAGGGCTCCCATGCATAGTCGAGGGGATTGTAGATCACCGCCCCAGGGGGACGGCTGAATGCCATACTGTCCACCTGGCGACTAAGCAGTTTAGCCGCCTCCTGTAATGCCTTACTTTCCTGCTTCACAATAATGCTCACTTATTTCAGGGTAAGATTAAAGACCCCGTCCCACTCCTTCGGAGGTGGTGTCTTCATGAATTTCTCCGCACGATCGATAAAAAAGAGGGAAGGACCGTCGCCTGGAATCATCTTTAAAACCCGGGAAAACATGTTTTTAGCCCCTTCCCAGTCCCAGGCCTCGAAAAGGTTCATCCCCCTGTCGAATAGTTCAAGCCCTTCTCCTATGTTGTCGTCGATATGGCTTGTTTCTTCAACCAATTCGTAGAGACGTACCGGGGTGTTGATTCCGACCACCCGTACCCTGTCGAGTTTACGGACGACAAATTCCTCTCTGAATCCCTTTCTCGTTTCTTCGCTGATAAGAATCCATGTACCGTATCTTTTGTTTACCCCTTCGAGTCGCGCGGCAAGGTTTACGGCATTTCCCATGATGGTGTAGTCCATTTTCTGGAGAGTCCCCATATTACCCACAACCATCTCTCCGGTGTTGATGCCGATCCTCGTCATAAGGGGGCCTGGAGCCATCTTCTCATCAAGAAAACGTTTATTCAACTCCTTTTCCACCCGCTTCATCCGTATCGCCGAGTGACAGGCCCTCCACGCATGGTCCTGATAATCAACAGGCGCTCCGAAAAAGGCGATGATGGCGTCTCCTTCGTATTTGTCAATGGTTCCGAACTGTTCCAAAATAATATCGCTCATACCGGTCAGATAGTTGTTGAGCAGGGTTACCAGTTCGGTCGGATCAAGCTGTTCGCTGATCGTGGAAAATCCTCTGATATCGGTGAACATGGCAGTGAGCCGTTTCTTTTCTCCTCCGAGGTTGAGCCGTTCCGGTTCATCAATCAGCTGATTGATTACTTCGTTCGACAGGTAATGACCGAAGGCCGTTCGCAAGAAGCTCTTTTCGCCCTCGGTTTTCAAAAACTTGATAAGGGAAATGGAGAGGAAGGTGATGGAAATCATCAACAAGGGCGTTAGGAGCGGAAGATACCAGCCGAGGCTAAGAAAGAGGATGAGTCCCGCACCGAAGGTTCCGAGTATGAAGGCGATCCCCACGAGAATGGAAGGCAGCGGCGAGAGACGCCTGATGAGAAGGGAAAGCAGCAGGGTGAAAAGCAGTGCTATGGCCACCCCTGCGGACAGAGGCAGCTCCCGAAGGAAATCCTTCTGAAGAATCGTATTGACGACGGCCGCGTGGGTTCCGACGTTCATATATTCCTTCGCAAAGGGATTTACGCCGATATCGGTGGTTGATATTCCGGTGTGACCGATGATGACGAAGGCCCCGGAAAGCTCTTTCGAAAGGCTCTCCCGTATCGCCGATAGCTTTGAAATATCGGTTGCTATTGCGGCAAAGGAGTCCGTAACTTCCGCCTTGATCGCCTCGTATTCCTTTTTCTGCTCTTCGTTCAGCTGGCCGGAGGAAAGGAGCCGATCGATTTCACCTATGATGGCACGCTCTGTGTCTCCGGCTATGAGGGCCGTACATTCCTCAAAGAACTGCTTGCGAACTTCACGATATTCGTCGACCTTTGAGCGGTCTTGTATACCCTCCTTGCCCGCTTCGGCGAGCAGATCTTCCTTCAGCTGTTCCGCATAGCGATAAAGATCCATGGGGGGCGCCTGGCCCTTGTAGAAATCGAGATATCCCGCCTCTTCCATAATCTTCAG
This sequence comes from Sediminispirochaeta bajacaliforniensis DSM 16054, assembly GCF_000378205.1. Taxonomy (NCBI): domain Bacteria; kingdom Pseudomonadati; phylum Spirochaetota; class Spirochaetia; order Spirochaetales; family Spirochaetaceae; genus Sediminispirochaeta; species Sediminispirochaeta bajacaliforniensis. The sequence goes on from NZ_KB899410.1 coordinate 143,724, forward strand.
ATTCGCAACAATCTGCTCTTCCAGCCGGCCGTGTACCACCAGGTTGTTATAGGAGAGATGTCGAAAACTGTCGTCGAAAATTTTCGGCGGCCAATTAATAAGCATCCTTCCCTTGCCATCAAGGGGGATCGTGACACTTTCTTTCTCCCCCTTGAGGGTGATGCTTCCCGGCTTCGCGATGATCTGCGGATTTCCAAGCCGCTTCAGCAGGGGGACAAAGGCGAGCTGACCGAAATACTTCCCATCGTATTCCGCCAGGAGATCGATTCTCCGCCGTACACCATCATTGTCGACCACAACATTGGGAAAACCGGCCCCTGCCGCTTTCGATAGAAGTTTCATAATCGCCGGCTGGACTGAAGGGCCCTGCAAAGAGGGGGTATAGGCTCCTTCTATACGGATGTTTTTCAGGCTCACATGCTCTTTTACATAGTTTTTCAGGTCGTCGCTGACCTTTGCCAGCTCAACCTCGTTGGGCAGCATATTTACCGTTATCCAGCCGTTCCCAAAAAAGTTGAGGGCCTGGCCGAGGTATGCGTCGTTGTCCCGGGAGATGGAACGAACCGCATCCAGCAGCAGTTTCATGACCTGTTGGTTGATGCCCTTCAGATCGGAGATATAGCTCTCGGCCCCATTGAGGGGAATATCGCCGTTGACCAGGGCCGTAAAAAAGGCAGTGACGTTTTCTCCGAGAACCGAGAAGTTTTCCTGAAACAGGGCGGGAATCTTCTGCTCGAGATAGCGGGAGTCGATTCCCAGGGGGCTTTTGTCCACATACTCGATATCGAAAACCGCCGCTTCGGCATCGAATTCGCTGAGAAGGATCAGCCCGTCTGCTACCACACTTCTGCTCCATGGCCAGGTTCCCACCTGGGCAATGGCGAGATCATCGATATCGAGGAGCAAAATCGAATTATCCTCTTTCACAGCTGGTTTGAGATGCATGAAAAGATCGAAAATGCGCCTGTCGCCGTTCTGCATCTGCGGCAGTAACATCACAGATGTTACCAGAGCGGCAACGATAAGCGGAATAAGATAGTAAAGTCGAAAGACGCTATTCTTTCGCATGAATGGACCTCCGAGACAGGGATAATCGGCTCTAAGTATAGACTGATTTTGCTCATTTTGCTTGGAATCAATGCAATAAATGTACTATACTAAGCAGGGTAATAGTATACTTGGTAACGAGTTACTGTTCTTTTATCTCTTGAATATCCATAATATCCAGAATTGTCATCTTAGGAGGAGCTATGAAGCATTTTCTTGCCGTTGTGTTTTTTTTCGCTGCGGCAGCGCTTTTCGGCCAGTCGAATGAAATTATCGACGAAATTCTTGCCGAACCGCAACTTAGCCCGGCCGCTGCCGCCTATCTTCTTGCAAGCCTTTCCGACGGGAATCAGGCCCCTGCTACTATGGAAGAGGCTCTGGCATCGCTATCGGGTCAATTCGTCGATGTGGGAGAGAGTATCAGTGTAGGGGAGTTCGCCCTTCTCCTGCAGGAGAATCTTGACCTTCCAAGAGGTCTTGGCTCTTTGGTCTATCCGTCTCCCAGATATGCCCTACGGGATCTTCGGTTCCTCGGCATCATTCAAATGAAGGCACATCCCGCAACCCCGCTTTCCGGTGAAGGAGCTCTGCGGATTCTCGGCCGCGCCCTTGAAAAGCTGGAGGTGCGTTCATGAAGCGTTTTGTCCGTTGTACATTCTTTGCTATGCTATTTCTGTTGCCCTTTACCACTTCACTTTTCGCTTTCGACTGGGGAGTCACCTCTTATAGCCGCCTAGGATACGAATTCGGCGGGGACGAAGATAACCAGTGGCAGAAACGGGAGAAGCTTTCTTTTTGGATGGAGGAATTCTGGTCCGGGGAGGACAATAGCCGTTATTCGTTTCTTTTCAACGGTTACTATCTCTACAGTGATGAAGAGAGCAGCGATGATGTCGATTATCTCTTTGAAAGCGATCTTCTTGTGTTCAAGATGAAACGGCCTCAGCTGTTCGGCGGGAACGAGGTCCTTGATCTCTCGGCCGGCAGATTCCCCTTTTCCGATTCGACGAGTCTTGTGCTTTCGCATGTAGCCGACGGCTTTTCCGCAGGCCTCGACCTTTCAAAGTATATCGTAAAAACAGGGATGGGCTACACAGGATTTCGTCTGAAGCCCGTCTCAAGTGTAAATATGAGCAGTGCCGATGTCTCCGACGACGATGACGACGATATCCACTTCGCCCCGAAGCGTTTGTTCGAGATCGTCACTGCCTCGCTTCCTTCTTACCTGCCTCGCCAGAACCTAACCGTTGAAGGGCTTTTTCAGCAGGATGTGCGTAGTGACGATGAAGATAAACTCAACAGCATCCACGCTACGGCGAAAGCCGACGGTGCGATCGTGGGCAACCTCTACTATACCCTTTCCGCCACTGAAGCCTGGAATACCTCCGACGATCTCGATGGTATGATGGTTCTTGCCGATCTGAACTACTATGCACGGCAGCTTCTTAATTCAAGGATATCGGCTGGTATGATGTACACCGGTGAGGATTTTTTTACCGTTTCCGAGCCGACCCTCGGCCTGATCTATTCGCCGGATGAGGCGGATCTATTGAGGCTTGATATCGGCTATTCCATACGTCCCTGGCAGGATGTATTCTCGCCGGCCTTAAAGAATCTTCAGTTCCTTGCAGCGGGGCGATTCTACCTTGTTCCCAGCGACGACTACAGCTACACAGGAACCGAGTTGGAGGGTGGTCTCACCATTCGCCCCACTTCGGATTTCGGCATGTCGTTTACCGGCGGACTCTGGGTTCCCGATGAAGGGGATACCCGGGCCCTTCTTCGCGTCGAATGTTCACTCGGCCTGTAACAAAGGAGGTATCGATGAAATCCATCGTTCGTATTATTCTACTTTCGCTCTCTATGTTGCTTTTTACGGTAACGGCCTTCTCCGCGGAGAACGCTGTCGTCGAAAAGGTTTCCGGAAAGGTCGAACTGCAAAAGAATGGAGGAAGCTGGGAGGCTGTTTCCGCCGGAGATGAGATTCCCCTGGGGGCGACCATCTCTACCGGCTTTCGTTCCGAAGCACTTTTACAGGTTGGCACGGCGACCCTCGAGGTAAAGCAGCTTACCCGTATGCGTCTCGACGAGCTCATTGAAAAAGAGGGTGTAGTCAAAACCGATCTTTTCCTTCGGGTCGGTCGGGTCAGAACCGAGGTAAAACACACCGAGGGGCTCCAGCAGGATTTCCGTCTGAGAAGCCCCGTCTCCACCGCTGCGGTAAGAGGCACGAGCTTCTCCTTCGACGGTTCAAACCTTCAAGTTTTTACCGGTCTTGTGGCCCTCACCAACAGCCTCAATCAGGTTGCCCGTGTGGCAGCCGGTGAAAATTCCTCCACCGACGGTTTCACCCTTCCTCCCGAAGGTGTCGAAGCCCTGGAGCAGATGTTCAATGTTTCCATCAACACATCGCAGATCGAAGATTTGGTGAACCTCCTGCCCGCGGCAGACACGACAGGAAGCGTTACGATTAACTGGACCTATAGTAGTCCTCAATAAGCAACTGAAAAAGGAGCGAATATGAAACGCTATAGATATCTGATACCGCTTCTGGCCTCTCTGCTTATCCTTTTTCTTAGCGGATGCTATTCGGAAGCGACAACAAGCGACGGCTCGGTGAGCCTGACGGTCTCGAGTAAAGGTGATATCGGTGATTCGGGAGACGGCTATTATCTGGTGGCAAAATTCTACGATGCCGATGTGATGGACGAGCTTATTACCAATGAAACCATCTCTGACGATGGATATGGATATTATATAAAATATAATTCCTCCTTACCGAATCCTTCGATGATCTATGCCGATTATCTTGCAGTCGAGGCAAGTTCCGGTTCTTTTACGGTGCCTTTTCTTGCGCCTAAAAAGTATCGATTACTTCTTGAATACTATATTTACTATGAAGGCGAGTCTCCTTCCATAGATGCTGCCGGTGTTTCGGATGCTTTCACGGTCAATGCTGGGGAAACATCATCAGTTTCTGTTGAGCTATTATTTTATTCCTAATAATTGTGTATTTTCCGTCTGTTTTGCGGGTGCTCCGGCTTTTTATCAGGGTACCCGCGTTTATATAAAAAAGATGTGAGGTCCCTATTCGGACCGACTGTTGCCTTAGGCTGTAGCAAGAGTGCACCGATTTTATGAACTACCGGAGTTACGGTCGGGGATGTGAAAAAAGGAGCAATAATGAAAGCTGATGAAAATAAATAGATATCTAATACCGCTTCTGGTCCCGTTGCTTATCCTTATCTTCAGCGGATGCTATTCGGAGACGGTAACAAGTGATGGCTCGGTGACCCTGATAATCAGCAGCAAGGGGGATGTTGGTGATTCGGGAGCGGGGTATTATTTTAGGGCGGAATTTTATGATGAGAACGTGATGGATGGGCTACTTTACAATGGAACTATCACTACTGATGATGCGAATGGCGGCTCTATCTACTATGACTCCTCCCTTTTACCAAGCCCTTTAGTGCGCTATACCAATTTTATTGGGGGTACTAATGATCCAGTTCCATCTGAGGGGTCCTTTACCGTGTCTTCCCTTGCCCCCAAACGCTACCGGCTTCTGCTTGAGCAATGTCGCTACTCTGAAACAGGAGAGGCTGAGCCCCTCGTCATTGAAAGGGCTGGAATTTCCGATGCCTTTATAGTGAATTCCGGTGAAACCACACCTGTTTCTGTTGCATTATTAACGGCTTCGGTTCAATAGCATGCTTTCCCATAGTGTTTTGAATCCTGGTGGTGATCTGGTTATATCGATTGCTTCAGGGCGCTATACAGAAGAATCTGACTTGGATATAGCGATAATTGGTCTTGAGAAGAAAAAGTTTTTTCAGGTGTACGGTGAACTCCTCAGCTGCGTGAAACGACCAGTGGATATGGTTGGATTGGATTATCATACGGATTTCTCAAGCCAAATAAAAAAAGAAGGTGCACTTATTCGGGTGGTGTAATTGAGTGAGAAAAAGATAAATAGATAATGCTACAACGCTAATCGAAGAATTGAAGAAACAGCTTATCTAAACTTTAATAGAAGGGATAACTATTTTCCCCTTGACTTCCCCTACCATTCTCCGTGTTAATAAGAGCAATGGGATCTTCGTCACATAGCCATCAGAGCCTTGCCATGCTAACCTGCGGGCGTCCCGAGGTTTTACGCGGGGCACTCGACTCTCTATCGGCGGAGACGGAAGGTGTTCCTATAGGCCCAATCACCGTCTACGACGATAGCCGGGAGGCTTCTATCCGGAGTGTCAACGAATCGATTGTTCACTCCTTTGCCGCCCAAAGCGGTCTTGTGCTTTCCTATGAGACGACTCAAAATCTCTCCCCGGAAGGGTCGGTACAGAAGCAATCAGCCTTTGCCCTCGGCCTTCGCCCCTTTCATCATGCTCCTGCAATGCCTGGGGCCGCCCGTAATGCGATTCTCCTTTCCTCTGTCGGAAAAAAAGTCCTCTCTTTCGACGATGATATTCGATTTTTACTGCGAGAGCCTCGTTTTACTATGGAAGAAACATCACCGCTTCCCTTTGCCTTTGCCGCTTCGGGAACAGAGTCGTTTCCCGATGCTGTCTCGAGGCCGCTTGTTTCCGGAGCGGCCCGCTGTTTCGAACTGTTCGACCACGTCTTGGGACGGACGCCTCAATGGGGTGATGGTATGGCGGAAGGGGATGGCGAGTCAGCAGCGGACCTGAAGGGCCCGGTTCGTGCGGCCATGGCCGGCATTTGCGGGGACAGGTGGTTTTCATCTCCCCTTGCGATCTTCGATACCCAGCCATTTCTTCGAAAACGGGCATGGCCCAACAGGCGCAGTTATCGGAGGGCGGCTATCGATCCCGTCGCCCTTCTTCTTGCTCCGGAGCTTTCCTACACCTCCCATCCCTTTTTTATTGCCTCGTGTTACGGTTTCGATGCCTCGGATATCCTGCCTCCCTTTTTCCCTCATATCCGAAATGAGGATGGGGTATGGGCTTTCCTTCTTCGCGCCTCTTATCCCGATGCTCCCATTGCCCATCTCCCCTTCGCTTTCGAACATAAGAGGGGAATCCATCCCTCCTTTCGGATGGAACACCGAGCTTCCGGTATTGGAGCGGGAACGGTCTTGCAGCGTTTGCTTTCTTTTTTTGCCGATGAACTAAAGGCTCCCGAGGCTGGCGAGCGGCTTGTGGCCCTGGGCTCTCGGCTTTCCGGGGCGGCGTCCCTTTCGTTGCGACAATGGAAACGTCTCCTTTTGGAGCTTCACCTGAAACATGAGGGGGCCATGGTCGCAAGACTTGAGGCCGACCTCGATCGTTCCGGTGGAAGCCCCGGGTTCTGGGCGAAGGATCTTCGATCCTTCCTTGACCGCTATCTCGACGAGCTTCCCGCCTCTGCACCCAGCCTTCCCCGTGAATTCCAGCACCTGGGAGATGAAGGCGAATCAGCCTTTCAACGATTTGCAGGCTCCTGTGGCGAACTGCTTAGTGCCTGGCCTGAGATCTGGAAAGGACGGGCCTGCTTATGAGCGATCGCTATTTCCCTGCGCACTGTAAGGCATTTCCTGCCTCCTCTTCGACGGTGATGCTTCTCAATCTCAATGATAATTCCGTGTATCGGGCCTCGCCCTTCGAATCGAGGCTCTTCTTTGCCTTGCGGGGCTGCCGGAGTGTGGAGGAGCATATTGGTTTTCTGGTTCGAAGCACCGGGGAACGCTTTCCCGTTTCTGCCGTGGCCGATCGGTTTAGGTGCTGGATTGCCGCAGGGCTTCTGCGCCCCGAGAAGCTTTTGCACTATCCTTCTGCAGCGGCTTCTGCAAAACCGGGAGAGGCAGCGCTGACGGCGGCGGTGGTGACTGCACGGGGGCCTGAGACGCTACGGCCGTGGCTCGAGAGTCGAATCACTTCGTCGGCCTTTGCCGACCGAAAAATTCCTTTTCTTATATGCGATGATAATCAAGATGCCTCTGCCTCTGAACAGAATCGGCACCTTGCCGAGGCTTTGGGGGCGGTTTATCCGGGAACAATTCGTTATATTGGAAGGGATGAACGTCGGCGTTTTGCCGAGCGGCTTTCGGCATCGGCTGATAAGGCGGGGATCGATCGACAGGTGGTGGAATTCCTTGTGTACGGCCCTTCCGAAAGGGCGGCCTTATCGACTGTTGGGGCAAATCGAAACCTTGCCATGCTCCTTGCTGCGGGAGACCATCTGCTGATAAGTGACGACGATCTGTCCTACCGCTGTTATACCTCTGCACATGCAGAGGCCCTTTTCCCCTCTTTTGTTTCCGATTTTCGACCAAGCATGAATTTCTTCCCCACGATCGAGGCCCTGCAGGAAGGGCTGGTTCATCTTGCCGACTATGACCTTCCCGCAGTGGCCATGCGCTTGTTTTCTTCTCCCCAGGAGGTAGGCGCCTGGTCTTTCGAAGCACTTTCTTCTTCTTTTGCTGCGATTTTGGAACGAGGAAGCGCCCGCATCGGTGCGATAAGTGCGGGATACGCAGGGGCCCGCTGGTTTTCTTTTCCCTGTTTTCCTGCTCTCCAGAGGTTTTTTTGCAATGATAATTATTTTCTTGAAAAGAAGGATTATGAGGCAATAGCGGAAAACGGCCTCAATCTCACGCTTGCCGACGGCATGGTTGCAAGTGATTCCTCATTTCTTCAGGGAGGAACCCTTGCCTTGGCTGCAGACAGCGGCGCTCCACCCTTTTTCCCTCTCGATCGCCACGAGGATCAATCCTTTGCCCACCTGTTCAGGGCCCTTGAACGGGATCTTCTTTTTTGTCATCTTCCCGTCGCCCTTTACCATGATCCCTCGAAGAAACTTCCCTTTGGCCGGGCGCTTTTGGATTCCGACCTTGGCCTGGGACGAATGTTTCTCCTGATTGTCGACGACCTCGGAAGCTGCTTGCTTGCAGAATCTGCTGCCGGACGAAGAGGCGAGCTCGTCAGGGCGCTGAGAGAGATTGCAGGATTGCCGGATTCCGCTTTTCGACTTTATCTGCGCCATCTTGCCGAGGCCTATATCGATGCGAGGCTTAGGAGCGTTGATTTGTTGCTCGATCGCTATCATGGTGAACCTGCTTGGTGGGCCGACGATCTTAGGGCCTATCGTGAATCGATGCTTCGTGAGAAGCAGGAGCCCGTCGCTGCCCTTCCTCCTGGTTTTGCCGATTGGCTGGGGCGTTATGCTGCATCCCTTGACGTCTGGCCTGGCTTGCAGAGGCTTGCACAGGAGATAAGCGTGCTATGATGAAGCGCGGATGTACGACTGCCTTGCTTGTGTGCCTGCTGCTCCTCTCTTCCTGTGCCAGCTTTTCAGGACGGTCGAAAGAGGTCGGACTGCCCCGGGATCTGCCCCCCCTGTCCTCTGCGCGATCTCTCGGAACGGGGGTTTCGTACCTTTCCTACCAAGGGGAAAAGGACTTTCCGCCATTCCATCTTTTGATTATAGTCCCCTCGCAAGGGGCCCAGGTCCTTCCTCTTGCTCCCTTTCCCCATGGAACGGATGTTGCGAAGGCCTTTCGTTCGGCTCTTTCTCAGCATCCCGAAGCCGTTGCCGCCTTTACCGGTGCTCCTTTCGTGAGCGTGGGAGGGGCCGGATCGAAGAGACTTGAGGCCATTGGTTCTTGGCTGGTGGATGGCCGGGAGTATGGGGCAAGGCAGCGGCAGTGGGGCGTGCTTTTTCGTGATGAAACAGGCTATGGGATAGTCTCTGCCGACGGGGATGTTCCTGATCATCCCCTCTGGCTTGTCGGAACCTATTTGCCCATATTGAAATCCGGGGATACCATCGGCATCCATGGCCGGCGGCACGCCCGTACCGCCTTCGGTATCGGCGGCAGCAAGGCTTCCGCTTCTCTTTTTGTCCTTGTTGTTGAAGGCGATTCACTCTTTCAGCCGGGGCTTACAAGCCGGGAAACTGCCGGAATCTTGAGCCATTACGGGGCCAGAGAGGGGATAAATCTGGACGGTGGTGATGCCGCCGCCATCGCCTTTATAGACAATGGCGGGAAAAAGCCTATCCGCTTTTACAGGGGAAAGCGGCGTCACCTTCCCTGTTATTTCATCGTCCTTTCGGGGCAGGGGTAATCACTGCTGAACTCTGAAGGCCTCTATCTGTGCCTTGTTGTCATGCAGAAATTCTAAAGTGCGTTGTTGACTGTCGCCGAAAAAATCCCGCTGGAGTGCCATGGTATCGGGACCTATATATCGAAAGTGCCACGGCTCCCACATGTAACCGGTAACGGCTTCTTCCCCTTCGGGGAATGAAAGGGAGAACCCGTACTTCCAGGCGTTCTCTTTCATCCATTTTCCCGCCTTTGTATCGGCAAAGGCCTCGGTAATGCTTCCGAAGTCGATCACGGTACCAAGCTGGTGTTGGCTATGGCCGGGTCGTGCCGAGTAGCGGTCGGCGGCTTCCTGTCCATCGGCTTTTACATAACGTTGATACAGGCCCTGCTGGTAGGTCCAGGAACGAAAGGTCGAGGAAAAAAGCAGGGTGACACCATCCGCCTTTGCGGCATCATTCAGGGCCAAAACATGGGGCATGACGGCCTTGCTGAGGGAAAGGTCCTTTCGACTTACCGCCAGGGGGTAATCGTTCAGCGAAACCCTATCTTCCGGTTCCCACTCCTCGGGAAGGGCATGGTTTTTATCCACAAGGATTGTCAGGATTTCCGGTTCCTCACTAACCTTAAGAACCAGCTCGAGAAAATCCTGCGGTTTGGCAAGGATTGCCTGACGAGTTGCCTCCGGCAGGGATGTCGTCATCTCTTTGAGATCTTCTATTGTCATGGTGAACTCCGGATGGAGATATACAATTTCCGGGGATTTTTCTTCTTCCGCTGTTGCATCTTCACAGGAACTCAGGAGAATGAAGGCGGCAAGAAGCGGCAACAGGATACTAATTTTTTGATGCATTGTGCTCATGTCAGCCACTATACCGAAGCTTCGCCGTTTGGACAATGAGAGGGAGTTTATCAAAGTACACGACGCATTCTGAAGATTTTCTTTCCTTCAAACTCTCCCTCTTCGAGAAAGAGCTCTTTAAGCCCAGGATGGGTCGTTTCATATACCTGCCTGGTGATATAGAGGTTTCCGGGAACGGCGTATTTTGTGCCAAGGTGAAAAATGAAGTTGATCGCATCCGAAACAATGGTTCCGGTATTGCCTCGCTCTTTGTAAACGGTTTCTCCGATGTGGATTCCAAGGCGGTAGGAGATCGGTGTTCCGAAGGGGAAATCCTCGCAACTGGCAATGGCTCTATTCATCATAAGCTTGCAGGCGGCGAGGACCATGGGAAACGAGCTTCCGTTATAGGGAAAAAGTACAAGACCGCCGAATTCGTTCCACATCCAAATGCGGCCGTTTATCTGCTCGAAATTCTTGCGTATAAACCCCTGAAACTTATCTTTTACCGCCTTGAGGTGATCTTGCCCCGAACTTCGTTTCCATTCGCTTGTTGAATCGAGTTCAGCAAACAGCATACAAAAAAGATAGTTTTTTCCCTGCTCGACGTGCTTCCATTCTCCCCCGGGAATGATGCATTCCTGCGGAAAGGAAAGGGGATCCGGACAGGTCCCGGGCTTGGTTGCTGCCGCGCTGTCTATTGATGTACCAAGAAAATCTTCAATCTCTTTCAATCGTTTTGTCTGAAAGCCACGTTGAAAGAGCTTTTTCCCAAGATAATCGACCCCTCCCTGACGAAAAAAAAGTGCGGGGTCTTCCATAGCATCCTTGCTGTCTATGACCGCAGCACATACATGGGGCATTTTTAGGAGAAAACGTAGTTCTTTGCCGTAGGCTTTTTCTTCCTGCTGACTGATATCGTAATAGACAAGGCAGGTTTCAGTTTCGTCTTTCAACCGGGAACGGTATTCCTTTCTGGGAAGTAGCTCTATGCTGTTTTTGCGACTTCGCTTGATGGCCGAGAAATGGTCCGTAATCTTTTTTTGATCGCTGATTACAAAGAGTTTCACGGCTTCTCCAGTTTGAGGGTGTAACGGTAGTATTCAAGCTGATCTTTTCCCGTAAAGGGTTCGAGGTCGGTGGAAGAGATCGCATCAAGCATGAGCTTTACCACCGAGCTGATGGTCATGGTGTCAGGTAATGTCATACGGGATTCAATGTCCATGATCCGCTTTATGGTTTCGCAGGATTTTAGTTCTTCTTCGTCCGGTGTGTAATCGAAGGGTCCGCTATGAATGGCGACTCTGATGTTGAGAGGCGATTTCAGTGGACAGGATATTTTGTTGTAAAAAAAGAGTTCATGAAGGATTTCCCGGCCTGCCATGACGGCACTCTGGTTTTTGTTATTGAAAAAGAAGGTGGCCAGGCCTCCGTCTCCCTCCCAGCTCCATATCCTGCCGTTGCGTTTAAGGACGGCATTTTGACAGATTTCCCGGAGGGCTTCATAGGCTGCACCGACCTGTTCTTCCTGATTTTTTCTTACAATAACCGAATTGCCGACGATGTCGATCCTGAGAAAGGTGAGGGTATATTCCTTCGCCGTTTTTAGCGCGCCCCAGTTTCTTGTAATACTATATTGAGGGTTCTCGACAAAGAGCTGGTTTGTTGTATCGTAGAGATAGCCGAGCTCAAAGACTCCGGAAATGATATCGCGCATGTAGGGAACGGTGTATCTTCGCCCCATGAGCCCTTTGTCTCCGATCTCTACCAGAAGTAAGACGAAATCGAGAAAGCGATCGGCCTTGACCATGTCGTGGACGATTTGTCGTGCGGCTTCTTTATTTGGAATTGGCATACTCGAGGGGAATCCCGTTCTTGCATAAAGGTCGTAATTGGGAAAGACCTTTTTGGCAAGGACCACCATCGTCTTCGTTGTCATGGATTGAGCGAGGGCCTTTGAACTCGTGTTGATTAATGCGCTTCCTATTCGTTTCACAAACCTACCACAGTATACTTATTAATCGACAATTTTTATGCTTAATCAAGTTGTTTTGTGGCGATACGGAAGATAAAAAGGCCGTGGGACCTGACAGGCCCCACGGCCGAAGCTCTCCCGGAGGAGAGGGTCAGCGTACGAACATGTAGCGGTTCAGGATGTTTTCCAGAAGCTCCTGGTTTCCGCTGATGGTTTCCGGCTCCCTGGCGTCAAGAGCGATGTTGCGCAATTCTTCAAGGGAGAGTTTTCCCGCCTCGAATTCCGCTCCCTTCCCCGAATCGAAGGAAGCATAGCGTTTGCTTTTACGCTTGGGCAATTCACTTTTGGTATTAATGTTGTAGGCGATTTCCAGACCAAGAGCAAAGGCGTCCATTCCGCCAATATGGGCATAGAAGAGATCTGCTGGATCGGTGGAGTTTCGCCGGCGCTTGGCGTCGAAATTGAGGCCTCCGTAGGTAAATCCTCCGTTTTCAAGGATCACCATCATTGCCCTTGCCGTCTCATAGACATTCGAGGGAAATTGGTCGGTGTCCCAGCCATTCTGATAGTCTCCCTGGTTCGCGTCGACACTGCCGAGTAGGCCGTTGTCTGCAGCTACCTGGAGGTCATGCCAGAACGTGTGGCCGGCGAGGGTCGCGTGGTTGTTTTCGATGTTGATGGCAAAATCCTTTTCCAGGCCGTTTGTTTTGATGAAGGCGGCCACGGTTTCCGCATCGTAGTCGTATTGGTGCTTTGTCGGCTCCATGGGCTTGGGCTCTATCATGAAGGTTCCCTTGAAACCAGCCTTGCGGCCATAATCCCTGGCAGCGGTGAGGAAACGGAGCAGGTGCTCTTTTTCCCGCTTCATGTCGGTGTTCAGAAGGCTCATGTAGCCCTCTCGTCCGCCCCAGAATACATATCCTCCTCCGCCAAGGAGAATCGTTGCATCGATGGCTGCCTTTACCTGGGCCGCGGCAAAGGGAATGACGTCGAAATTGGGATTGGTAGCCGCTCCATTCATGAATCGGGGATGATTGAAAAGATTCGCCGTACCCCACAAAAGTTTGACACCGGTGGCCTCCTGGCGCTCCTTTGCCATGCCTGCCAGCTCCATCAGGTTCTTTTCGCTTTCTGTAACGCTTTTCCCTTCGGGAGCAAGATCCCGGTCGTGAAAACAGTAAAAGGGGGCGTCAATCTTTGTGATAAATTCAAATGCCGCATCTACCTTGTCCTTTGCCGCCTCCATGGGGTCCGCCTTGACTGCCCAGGGAAAAAAGTGGGTATCCGCTCCAAAGGGATCGAGGCCTCCTGCGCAGAAGCTGTGCCAATAGGCGATGGAAAATCTGAGGTGTTCCCTCATGGTCTTGTTTCCGATTTTTTTGTCGGGATCGTAAAAACGAAAAGCGAGAGGGTTGTCGGTTCCCGCTCCTTCATACGCTATTTTTCCGATTCCCGGAAAATACTCTTTATTGCCGATAAAATAGTCTTTCATGTGGTTCCTCCTATATCCAAATATAGGAGCTGTTTTTCGACTCTGCTATGGAGAAGATTGACAAAAGATGTATATAATTGACATTAACGATGGTTTTAAACATTCGCGAAGCGCTGTTTGTCTATCAACTTCAGGATGAAGAAAAGATTAGATGGCATAGTAGGGTCCACGCCCATGGCCGGAATGAATATGAGCTGCACTATTTTCTTCAGGGCGGCGGAAGCTTCAGCGTCGGAAGTACCACCTACCGCATTTCACCGGGATCGGTCTTTCTCTGTCCCCCTTTGGAGGTTCATACGATTCAGACCATCGGCCGCGATCATCCCCTTACCTATTATGCCATTCTTTTCGCCCCGGATGAGGGGGCGGATGCCGAGCTTAGGGAACTTTTGACCGGCAGATTGCCGCGGAGCTTGTATCGTCATGTGGGAACAAATTACCGCTTTTTTTTCGAAGAACTAAAGGAAAAGGTGGCCTCCTCAAGTAGTGCAAGGCGAAATTCGGGTATCCATCAGTTTGTTTCCTTTCTCTACATGTTGAACGAGGGACCGGGCAGCTTTAATTATGGCGACGGAAGTAATCAGCATATTGAGAAGGCGCTGAAAATCATGCAGGGAAGGGTAGCCGAGAAGCTCGATTTGCCGACCCTTGCCAGACGGGTCGGTCTGAACGAGTCCTATTTCATAAGGCTTTTTCGTCAAAAGATGCAGATTACCCCTATGAAGTATTTTACCCGGTTGAAAATCGAAGCGGCCACCGGTTATCTTCTCGGGACCTCACAGCCCTTGTATCAGATAGCCGAAACCCTCGGTTTTTATAGTGAATTTCACTTTTCAAAGACCTTTAAGCAGTATGTGGGGGTGAGTCCGAGGGGCTACCGAGAGCGTTATCGTCAGAATATCGAGGGAATTGATTCTTGACCGCCTAAGTGAGAATAGATTACATTTTCGCATGGAACTAAAAAAGAAATTACGATTTCTCGATCTCTACGCAATAAGCTCGGGGGCAATGATTAGTTCCGGTATCTTCATTCTTCCCGGGATCGCTTTTTCCATTACCGGACCTGGAGTGTTCCTTGCCTATATGCTCGCAGGCTTGATAGCCGCAATCGGTATCTTGAGCGTCGTCGAGCTTTCTACCGCCATGCCTAAGGCAGGCGGCAACTACTTCTTTATTGCCCGCAGTATGGGCCCCCTCGCAGGGACCGTTACCGGTGTTCTGAGCTGGTTTGCCCTTTCCCTGAAAAGTGCTTTTGCGATTTTCGGTCTTGCCGAACTCTGTACCCTTGCTTTCGGTATCAATGTGCACCTTGCAGGTTATATTCTTCTGACTCTCTTTTTTCTTCTGAATGCTTTTGGGGTGGACCTCGCAAGCAGATTCGAGGTCCTTTTGGTGATTCTTCTTCTTGCAATCCTGGCGGCATACGTGGGGGTTGGATACGGTGCGGTGGAGCCCCTGCGTTTTCAACCTCTCTTGCCACACGGCCGTAGCGCCCTTCTTGCCGGTGCCGCTTTCGTTTTTGTCTCCTATGGAGGACTGATTAATGTTTCTTCCATCAGTGAAGAGGTTGCCTCTCCCAAGCGGAATATTCCTGCGGGGATGATAAGCAGCGTCATCACCATTACCATTCTCTATGGGGCCGTGCTCTACGTAACCGTGGGGGCCAGTGATCCCTCCACGCTTCTCGCTTCTGTTGCACCCCTCGCCGACACTGCAAGGGGCTTCGGCGGGGCTGTCGGTTATGCCGCAATCACGGCTGCTGCGGTCCTTGCGTTTATCACGACGGCAAATGCAGGAGTCATGTCTGCCAGCCGTTATCCCGTTGCGCTCAGCCGGGATAAATTGATACCCGGTTTTTTCGGCCGGGTTTCCAAGCGATCAGGGACCCCTTTTCCCGCCCTGATTGCCACAACCCTGCTCATCGGCGGCTCTCTGACCCTTGAGCTGGAGGTTTTGGTCAAGGCCGCATCTTCGGTCATCCTGCTCAATTACGTCCTTGCTTCTCTTTCCGTCATGATCCTACGGGCAAGCCGGATTCAAAGTTACCGTCCAAGTTTTCGTACCCCGTTTTTTCCGTTGCCCCAGGTGCTAACCCTTGTTTCGGTGGCCTTTCTTATCGTACATCTTGGTTTTGAGGCGGTCGAGGTTACCCTTTCTTTTATTGTTTTGAGTCTGCTGCTCTATTTCCTCTATGGGAAACGACAGATGAAGCGTGAATTTGCGCTCCTGCATATTGTGGAACGAATGACCGATAAACGTCTGACCGATTCCGTTCTGGAATCGGAGCTTGTGGAGATCGTGTTTACCAGGGACGAACTGGTCAAGGACCGGGTGGATGCGGTGTTCCGGGGGGCTTCCTGTCTCGACCTTAGCTCCTGTGCCGATCGTAAGACCCTGTTTTCCCTTGCCGCAGAGCATTTTGCGAAGGAAGGCTTCGGAAGTCAGGCGGAGCTTGAGGCTTTGCTTGAGGATAGAGAGGCGGCAAGTTCTACCGTTCTTTCTCCTTTTATCGCCATTCCTCACTTGGTATGCGGGGGAAAGGAGCGATTCGGCCTATTTGCCGTACGTTGTATCGAGGGGATTGCCTTTGACCAAGCACATCCGGCGGTAAAGGCTGTCTTTTTTCTTGCCGGCTCCATGGATCGGCGGGATCTTCACCTCCAAACCCTTGCCGCCATTGCTCAGATTAGCGGTTCGGAAGGCTTTGAAAAAGAGTGGCTTGCGGTGCGCGGAGGAGAGGGCATCCGAAATCTCCTGCTTCTCGGCGGCCGACGCCGGGGGCAATCGGAGTTGCTTTAGCCGATCCCCCCGCCTCGCATGGCATCTGCCACCACCAGACGAGCCGCTTTCCTTGCCGGCCGTAAGGTCCCCAGTACGGCAGAAAAGCTTGCGATAGCGACGGCGATAATAAAATGGAGGAGCCTGAAATCTGCATAAAACCGCTGGCCGAAAGGGACGGGAATATTGTCGGGCATCTGGGCTGAGATGTCCAGGCCTACGCTGCCCAGGTACCAAACCATTGGAAACGAAATGACAATGGCGATCATGGCAGCTATGAGTGCGATCCAGCCGCTTTCTGCCAATAGTAGCAAAACTACATCCCGTTTTTTCATGCCTATTGCACGCAGGGTTCCTATCTCTCTGGTCCTTTCGTGGACACTCATCGACATGGAGTTCAAAAGTCCAAGAACGATCAGGATATAGAGCACTACCAGCATGGTAAAAAAGCTTCTGGTATCCGTTTGTACCGCGGAAACGGTTGCCTGGGCAAAGCTTTTCCAGGTGTGTACTTCACCTGGCAGCTTTGCTTTTCGCAAGATGGCCGCACCTGTTTCGGGGCTTATGCCGGGGGCAAGCCGCATAACCACTCTGGTTACCTTGTCTTGCATGTCCAGCAGGCTCATGGCGCTGTGTACATCAATAAACACAATGTTTTTATCAATTGGAGGATACCCGTAGTGAAAAATTCCCGCCACCTTTATGTCGATGAAATTTTCCGAACCGTATGCATCCTGGGCAACAATGTAGAGTGTGTCTCCCGGCACCACTCCCATGCGCTTTGCCAGTTCTCTCCCAATGAGAATTCCCTCCTTTTTTGATGAAAGGTATTGGCCGTCGTCGATGTAGTCGGCTAATACGGTGGTAGCGGCCTCACTTTCCGGATCTATAGCCCTGCCTATAAGGTAGACCGATTCCTTTCTGTTGGATAAGCGAAGAGAAAAATCGATGCGTCCCGTTGCTTCCTTTACTTCCGGCATGCTTTTAAGCCTCTGTTTAAGATTGTGGTAATCGGGAAGTGTCAGATCCAGGGGCATACGTCGTTCTTCTTTCAGATATCCTGGGGGAATCAGCTGCACCTCGCCGGTTTCAAAATTTTGCATGGCCCCGTAGACATAGGTATGGTATCCTTCTACCCAGCCCAATCCCAGGAGCATCAGGCTTGTTGCCAGGCAGAGAGCGATAAGGTTGAGGATAGTTCGTCGTTTATTTCTCCATACATTTCGTAATGCGATACCTATCAAATCCATACTGTTTCTCCCGCTTATAGTGCGCGCAAAGATTCCATGATACTTTGCTTTGAACTGACAACTCCCGCGTACAGGGACCCGACACAGGCGATCAGGACCCCTGCGACGAGGCTTGAGAGGGCTTGTTGCGGGCTGAAAGCAAAGTATACGGCATCTCCTAAACCGAAACTTTCGGTAATTTCTCCCCATCTCATGCCATATTTCCGAAAATAGAGTACCGCCGGTATCCCTATGGCCAACCCCATGAGGCTTCCGATGATACCTTGCAGTATCCCTTCGGTTAAGATGAGACCGAAAAGCTGGCGTCGTTTCATGCCGATAGCCCGCAATGTTCCATATTCTCTGGTTTGCTCAAAGACATTCATCAGGATCGAATTGGTAATAACCGTAGCAGCGACTACGATGGTAAAGATGTTTATGAACAGGAAAAAAACATCGAAGAGTTGAAGAAGCACGAGATAGCTTCCGTGAATTTCCTTCCAGTCTTTTATCTCGGCGTGGGCCGCGAAGAGGGGATCGCTCTTTAATCGATCGGCAAAGGCTTCCGCGGTTTGCGGGGCTTTGAGTAAAATCCGTATTTCCCTGCATTCGCCGGGCACGTAGAGCAGCTTTTGGGCTTCATCGAGGTCGATGAAAAAACTTCCTTCATCAAACTCCTTACTGTCGGTTTGGAAAAAGCCGGTTACGGGGTATTCCACATACCAGGGACTCCCCGTGCTGTCTTCGACCAGTACCACTACCGAATCACCGACCCCTATATCCAAAAGCTCCGCAATGCGTTTGCTCATGGCGATTCCGGGGGCCCCTTCCTTTCCTTTCCCCAGAAATTCACCCACATATATGCCGCCCCGTGCTTTAGAAAAGAAGCGGCTCTCTCTGTTTATCCCGCAGCCCGTAATGGTTAGATTCCTGTTTCCGGCCAACAGTACGCTACCGAAGCTCAGTACCTTTTCCACCCTAAGAATTTCACTGTTTTCCGAAAGTTTTTTCACCATATCGTCGGGATTCGGGAGCAGAAGCGTCAGGTCGTAGGGGTTCAATGCCGTGTCGCTTCCCTTGGGAAGAATTTGTACATGGCCGCTTTCTTCGAGCATGTTGCGAAAAAAGTTTTTCTTTACCCCTTCGATCATTCCCGAAACAAAGAGGATGACCGCTACGGAGAGGGCGACGGAAAACAGTATCATGATGGTACGCCGTCCGCGAACTACCATGTTATGCCAGGCTACTTTGAAGAATATCATGCGGAACCCCCTGCATCGATTCCCGTGACCCTACCGTCTTTTAAATGAATAATCGTTTGGGCGTAGTGCATGATATCCGGGTTATGGGTGGAAAAAATAAACGTGACACGTTCCTTTTGATTCAGCTCTGCCATGGTTTCCAGAATGACGTTACCGGTGGCGGAGTCAAGGTTTGCGGTCGGTTCATCCGCAATGACAAGAGATGGATTATTAACCAGAGCCCGGGCGATGGCGACCCGCTGGCGCTGCCCTCCTGAAAGCTCATCGGGGCGGTGTGCCGAAAAATCTTCGAGGCCTACAAGCTCCACCAGATACTCCACACGCTTTTTCCGCTCTTGCTTCGGAATCCCTGCCAGGATAAGGGGAAATTCAACATTTTCGAAGCAGCTCAAGACGGGCACCAGATTAAAGGCCTGAAAGATGAAACCCATCTTTTCCAATCGAATTCCCGCCTCCTGATTGTCGCTAAGCGTCGCCAGGTCCTGCCCATTGAAAAAGAGCTTTCCCGAAGTTGGTTTATCGATGCAGCCGAGGATGTTCAAAAGGGTTGTCTTACCGCAACCCGATGGGCCTACGATTGAGATGAAATCACCCTCGTCGATGGTGAAATTCAGATCTTTCAGGGCGTGGATAACGCTTTTCCCCAAATAGTAATCCTTATGAATCCCCCGGATTTCCAGTAGTGCCATGATACACTCCTTCTTTAAAAATGGATGACAGACTCCAGTGTGAGTCGCCAGTCTCCTTTGCTCGCTTTTTGCGATCCGAATTCCGTCCGGGAAGAGCCTGTCAACATCTCCCCTTGGAGATTGAGGTCCATATTGGCAACGGCGAGGAGGGTTCCCTTTGCTGACCAATAGGCAGAGTGGTCGGCAAGGCTGATGTATGAGGACAGCTCAAGCCGAACGTGTTGGTAGTATTCAAAACTGGCGAGGGAAAAGAGATAGTGCCGTCCCAGGTAGTCGACCGATGGTTCTTCTCCCGTATAGCTGCCGATAAGTGAAACGTAATCCGTTCGTTCATCTTTGCTATATCCGGTTCCTGCGTACAGGTATTCCTCCGCAAACATCATACTTACGTCCGGATGTGCTGCCGGGAAAAAGGTACGGCTTAGCCCTGCCGAGGCAAGGAGTTGGGGGGCCGATTCACTGTCCGTTTCAAATCCGTTTATGGATTCGTCGGGATATTCCACAGCGTGTGAGAATTCAAGGGCGCATTCACTGGTGATAATATATCCGGCAATATCATACGATATACCGAAGCCGGGTCTGAGGGTTTGATCACGAAGATAGACCATGGAGAGGGCCATATCGGCCTTTCCCGCCACTATACTTGCATAGAGGGCATACTTAAGATCGTTATAGAAGTCTTCATTCGTTTCGTTATCCGTTATATCGTTTGATGCGGACAAGGGGTCGGTGAAGTCCACAACCCCTGTCAGCTGGGTGTTAAGGTTCGGAATTAAGACAAGGCTGAGGCCGGTGAAACCTTCCACATCTTCTCTGGTGTGGCTGGGATGTAAGGTATCGGTGGGAAAAAAAGCAATGCCCCTGCCCCAGGGGATGCGCTGCTTTCCTGCGGCAAGTTCAAGCCTGTCGCTGAGGTGGTAATCGATATATGCCTCGTAGAGCTCGTGTTCAATCGTTTCCCGGCGATCAAGTTCTGCCCGATGCCTGGCAATAAAGGTAAAGGTATCGTATTCGAGGCGGTGGTTAGCCTCTATCCCCAGGGTATAGTCGAGGCTATTCGACGCTTCTGCACCCGGTGTTCTGGCGTAGCATCCTTCCATGTCGATTTCTCCGAAAAGTGAATAATCCTGGGAGAAAAGGGGGACCGCTGCCAGGGCGAACAGAAGGGTCAGGCCTATGCCTGTGATACTGCGGTACTGTTTCATAAAGTTTTCTTAACGAACCAAAGCCGCGGTGCTAAAGCGACTGTCGGGAATATCTGACAGGGCTTCCATGCTGTGTATGACGACCTCGGAATAGGCCCCCTCTATTTCGTAGGAATCCATATGCATAAGAGCGGGGCGGAGGTCTCCTGCAAGATCCTTGTAATCACTCAGGATCATGCTTTTGAAAAGGAGCCCCGATTTCGCATAATAATCGAAACGAAGCGGGCGTAGGTTTTCGGCATTGATCCATATCTTGATGCTCCCGTAGGGGGCCTTTCTACTTTTTGCTTCGGCAATGATGACCAGGCATGTCACGTCGCCAAAGTCGGGATGCTCTATCGTTTCGCCGTCGGAAAAATGGGCGGAATAGTCATCGGTATATTTTGGGTCCGAGATATCATTGTTGGAAAAGATGGTTCCCTGAAACGACTGTTCGGGTGAAAGACGCAATGGCCTTCTGCTGTTCGATTTTGGATTATACATATAGAGGTTGGTCTCCTTTTCCAGAAATCGAAGTCCCCGACTTCGCGGCGGTTCCGTCATCTCAATAAAGGACCCGGCATCTTCTTTGTAGAAAACTTCCATCGCCATTATGCTTTCCCGCTCTCCCGGCTTCACCGTTCTGATACTCATCTCAGAACGGTAAATTGATGGGTTGATGATGCTCTCCGTCTTATGTAAAAGTTCTTCGGCCCTAGGTGTTTGGGCAAAAATGGTAGAGACGCCACATAGAGCCAGTAATGAAGCCAATCCAATCCGTTTCATTCCGTGTCTCCTTTGTGTTTGGTTACAATGCTTTCCAGAAATTCCAGATATTCTTTGAACCGTGCTTTTCCCTCTTCTGTTGCCGAGTAAACCGTTTGCACCGAGGTTCCCGCAAGTTCCCGCTGCTTTTGCACATAGCCCGCGGCTATGAGTTTTTCCAAGTGGGCGTAAAGGGACCCGTCACTCATTTCAAGCTCCCGCTTCAGGGTGTTGAAGGCTACGCTGCCATCCTGGATGATAAGGGTCAGAAGGGAGAGTCTGGTCTTTTCAAAGAATACCCCGTCGAAACGGGTATACAATTTATCCATTGCGCTTTTCCAGAATTCGTGTGTGGATTCCCATCACGAAAAAGGCAAGGCCGGCAAAGAGCCCGGTGGTAACGGCCGCTGTCTGACCCTGCACATCAAGAACCGTAAAAATGATTCCGAGCGTAAGGGTAATGATTGTTTCTGCAAAAAGGGCAAGATAGGTAATCTGTGCGACCGAGGCAAACAGGATTGCTATAATCAGCAGAATCATACCCAAAACCGGGCCCTCAAGGTGGATGAGGTAAAAAAGGATAAACATGGTTGCAATAAAAATCACCAAAAGGGAGAGATAGAATCGTTGATTCTGGCGTAGGGAAATGGGCGTGTCCAGCCGTTTGATAAGGTTGAGCCAAGCGAATGTCTCGACAAAACCACCGATGATTACAATGGGTAGCCATATAACCAAAAGGGCCCGATCAAGGCTTGCCGGAAAAAAATGAACGTGAAGGAGGGTTCCCAAAACAATCAATACACCCCAGGAAAGAAAGTCCCAGTATTCAACAAGCGGTTTTTCTTCATGTCGGGTCGCCAGCCCCTTCATTTCTTTTAGATCGTTAAGGTAGTTTCGAAGCTCCTCGTTTGTAGGCTCCATATTAATATACCTCCTTTTGTGATGTAAAGTCACTTTGTAAGATAAAGTTACTTTACATCACAAAGAAAGTCAATAGATGATGTTGTTCCTTGACTATTTCAGAGCTGAAAATTCAAAAGAGTCCAGATGACAAGAAATCCGACGATCATAAGACCCAGTAGCGCATCGGTTCCTGCTGCCCGTTTTCGTATGTGGTGGGCGAGGGAGCGACCGGGAGGGCTTGAGACGATAAAAAACAACAGGACTCCGGCGGCAAGAACGATTGTTTGGCTGAAGAGGGGCGAGGCAGAAAAAAGATCGCTAAGGGGACGAAGGGCCTGAGGCGGTATCACCGACTTTCTTAGGGCGAGGGGAGCAAGACCGAGGCCGAGGCAGCCTGCGGCGAGGAGCACTGCTCCTCCTTTTCCCGGAATGTTACCTGGCCTGTTAACAGGCAGGCCGCCATCTGCTTCGGGAGCAGTAGCGGAAGAGGATACTCCGAAATAGATCCGCCCCAGTTTGATAAACGATGCTGCGGTTCCGGCCGATACCAGCAGGAAGAGGGCATAGACGGCCGGAACGTGGTGCATTGCCACGGAAAAGAGGTATTTACTCGCATACCCGTTGAATAGGGGCACGGCTGCAATGGAAAAGGCCCCGACAAGGAAAAGAGGGAACCAGATGCCCACCTTTCGGCAAAGACCTCTGACCTTGTAGACGTTTCTGCTTCCTGCGATGTCGCAGCTGCTTCCGACCGAAAGAAACAGAAGGGATTTAAAAAGTCCGTGGTTAAAGGCGTGAAAAAGGGCCGCCGCTGCTGCCACCGAGGCCAAGGGGGCCGGTAAGATAAGTGAAAGGGCGAATGCTCCCACGATATATCCCATCTGGCTGACCGAGTGGTAGGCCAATAGCCGTTTCGCATCGTTTTGCTGCAGGGCAAAGAAGAGCCCTGTTACCGCCGATAGGCCTCCGCAGCCAAGGAGTATCATCCCCAGAAGTTTGGTGGCCGCGGACGGGAAGAGTGAGGCGATTCTGAAAAGCACTATCACCGGTGCTTTTATGACGATTCCCGAGAGCAGGGCCGATACAGGGTGGGCCGCAATGGAATGGGCTTCCGGTAACCAGCCGTGAAAGGGAACCATTGCCATTCTGGTCCCAATACCGACGGTGAGGGCGGTAAGGGCGAGGGCTGTCTGTTTCGGCCCTATTGAAGGTGTTAAGCGGGCCGCTTCGCTTATCGACAGGCTGCCCGTTCCCCGATAGATGATAAAAACTCCGACAAGATAAAAGGATATGCTGACGGTTGCAAGAATTAGATAGCGGAAACTTGCAAGTATGGACCTCGGCTTTTGCTTGTATGCTATGAGAATATAGGCGGATATGGCAAGAATTTCGAAGAAAACAAAGAGGGTAAAGAGGTCCCTGCTTGCTGTTATCCCCTCACAGGCTGCCAGGAGAAACCAGACAAAGAAAAAGAAATCGGCCTTGTAGCTTCCGTCTCCCTCTGCATACAGTAATGAAGCGGTTCCGACGATCAGAATGAGAAGCGTCGCCAAGAGCGAGAGACGATCGAAGACAAAGACTATCCCAAGGGGTTCCGCCCAGCCTCCGACAGAGAGCGTCACGATACTTGACTCCGAGACTATGTCGGGACCTATGAACAATAGAATTGAGCCGGTTGATATCACCCAGAATATGATAAGGAACCGGGTAAGTACATGAATTCCCGTCTCTTTTCCTATTCCCATTGCAACCAGGTTTTTTACCACAAGCATCACCCCGCCGCAGCCGAGAGAGATGAGTGTCGGCAGCAGGGGGCTATGCGTTGTTATCATCTTTTGCCCTTAACTCGATGTGATCGATATTGAGTGTCCCATATGCCTTGTACAGACGCCAGACGAAGACAAGCGCGACGGCCGTAAGGGAAAACCCTACGACAATGGCGGTCAGCATCAGGGCCTGAGGAATAGGATCGACAAATACTCCCCCTGACGAGTTGTCGATGATGGGAGCTTTTTCCCCCGAAACAGAGGCGCAGACGATAAAGAGTGCCACTATAGAACTGTTGAGCACACTTAAAGCAATAACCTTCTTTATAATATTTTTCCTTGCAAGCGTTCCCCACAATCCGACGGCAAAAAGCAGGGCTATGAGCAGAATATTGAGTTCTGTCATTCTTTTCCCTTATTTTTCAGGATGAAGAGTAATCCGCTGACGGCAAGGAGAAGGACAACTGTCTCCCCAAGCGTATCCAGAGCCCGATACCCAAGATAGACGGCTGCCACCAGATTCGACGCTCCTGTGTCGTGTATGCCTTTTTGCGTAATGATATCTCGTAGCCTATGCGGCCATCCCGACTCTTCGGTAAGGGAGAGGAGCAATATAACGGCGACAAGCGTACAAACCGCCAGGAGTAGTCCTTGTCGAATTTTTTTCATGTTTTGTCCTCCGTCGGTATGAGGCCTTCTGAACCATGCTAACCCGGCCCCGAGGGGGTGTCAATGTGACTTTTGAGGGATACTCACAAGTAGCTCGTTTCCTCTTTCCGAGCGAAGGATATGTTCCGAAGGCAGGATGAGCCTTCGGAGGGAGAGTGCCGAGAAAAGGTCTTTCTCGTGCCGTTCCGCCCGCGGCGTTATTTTTAGGAGAATATGGGATGATGCGTAATCTGTCTCCACCCGTATGGAAAGGTCGGTAGTACGACCGAGCTGTGACAGGAGATCCGCTATGCCGACGGCGATTTCCGTTATCTGTTCAGGGGAAGCGGTCAGGATCCCGTTGCCGAAAACTTCGTCGTGATCCGCTCTGCAAAGCGCCCTCACGATATCCGAAAGCTCAAATTCTTTTTTTCCGGGATTGGACAAAAGGATCTCGTTTGCCGCCGATATTGCCGAAATTTCACTACTAAGCGCTGCCAGCGCCACTTCTGTTTTGTCCTTTGATTCACTGTTGAGAGAAATAAGGCTGTCTACCATTTGAAGGTTGTTCTTTACCCGGTGGTGAAGTAGCTGCAATAATGTGTCCTTCTCCTCCAACTCATTCTGAAGTATTGTCAGTAACCTTTGGATAATCATGGCAAGTATGATCGAAACGAGCATAAGATTGGAGGTTATCACCGTTATTTCCACAGCTGTATGCCTGCCGCTGATTATCCCTGAACGACCGAGAAGAAAATAGAAGATAAGGATGATGAGCGAAGCGGTGATGGAGGCTGCAATTCCTCTCCTTGTACCGAAAAGAGCCGATATGACCACGGAAAAGAGAAGCCAGATGTAACCGGCCCCCTTGTTTCCTGTCTGAAAAAGAACGACGGCCCCCAGTATCAGCGTAATCGAAACAATTACAATCAACTTAAAGCGATACGGCATCTTGGGATGCAGGATAATGAGTGCAAGAATGGCATAGATAAGGGTGTCGATGAAGGCCAGAACATAGAGCCCTTCTTTCAGCGATGCATACATGCTGGGAATATAGGCCAACAGCCCCCAAAGGGTAACACTCTTTAGAAGTTGGTTGAGGATCCCTTCCCGTCCCTCCACTATGTTTTGCATCAACTACTATTCTAGGGCAGGGAGGAACGGGTGGCAAGCCGTTTATGCGTTTCTCTGTTTAAGCCACTTCCTATACTCTTTCAGAAAAAGGATCTGTTTAACTGTATGGCTTGCTTTCGGGTGGACACGGTTTACCCGGGCGATGGCATCTTCGACATTGCTTCCGAGTCTAATAAGAAATCCGGATGCAACCATACCTGTCCTTCCGCAGCCGGAAAGACAGTGAACAAGAACCGGTGCCTTTTCCAGCCGTTCGGCAATGGTTTTGAGCAACTCGTCGAATTTGTCGATGGCGTCCGGAACCCCAAAGTTTTCTATAGGGAAATAGACGACCGACAACCCTCTGTTTCGGTATTGGTACAATAGATTGCAGCCGTGATTGGCGGTTTGTAATTCCATTTCCGGCAGCAGAACGACAAATGTCTCAATAAAAAGCGAGCGGACCAACGTGATGTACTCTTCCAGGCGTTCACATTTTTGCTTTGTATCCGCCGCTTCCTCCAACCCCTCAAAGGGGTGAGCTCCAAGATAGAGGGATGAAGATCCCTCTATCTCGAGGCAATCAATCCTTGGAAAAGCGGGCATTTTTTATACTCCGGTTGTTTTGAAATACTCAATAAAATTATCGGGAGAGGCACCGAGGTGTTCATTTTTGTCGAGACCGTCGATGACCGACATCTCCTGTTTCGAAAGCTCAAAATCAAAGATCCGACTATTGGCAATGATACGTTCGGGCGTGGCCGACTTGGGAATTGCGATGATATCTTTCTGGAATAACCACCGCAGGGCTATCTGGGCCGTGCTTTTTTCCTTTTCTGCGGCCATGCGTTGCAGCGTGGGATCGGAAAGCACCTTACCACGCATGAAGGGACTCCATGCCTCGAGCTGGATACCGTGTCGATCGCAATATGCCTTCAGGTCGGACTGGACCAGATATGGATGAAATTCCACCTGATTTACCGCGGGAACGATATCGGAAACAGATTTGAGTCGTTCTATGTGGTACGGGGTAAAATTACTTACCCCGATGGCCCTGACCTTACCGCTTTGTAACAGTCTCTCCATGGTCTGCCACGCCTCGATCGCCTGATCGAACAGCGGCCAGTGGATGAGATAGAGATCAATGTAGTCGGTGGCAAGCCGTTTCAGGCTTTGCTCGAATGCCTTCTGGGTCTTTTCTCCACCAAGCTCATCGTTCCATGCCTTTGTGGTGATGAAGAATTCATCCCGCGGAATTCCCGAGGCTTTCAGTACTTTTCCCACCAACTCCTCATTCCCGTAGACCGATGCGGTGTCTATAAGCCGGTAACCGGCATTAATTGCTGTTTCGATTGCAATTTCACCCTCTTTCGGTTCGGTGATGCGGAAGACTCCGAAGCCGATTCGGGGAATGACGACACCATTATTGAGGGACACGCTTTTTCTTATTGTAATCATGTCTGTAGTATGCGTCCGAGATGCTATTTTGTCAAAGTGACTATACTGATTTGCGTATACTTCGGTCATAGGGGATGCTCATTGAGAAGATGGTCCCCTTGCCTTTACTCTCTCTGGAGAGTGTTGCATCTATCTGTTCAATTAGCTTCTGCACAATGGTAAGCCCGAATCCGGTAGCTTGTTCCTGGAGCAGGTGATCGGAGAACCCTTTCCCGTTGTCGGTGACGGTCACCGTAAAGTACGCTTCCTTTGCGGCAACGAAAACCTCGATCCGTCCTTGTGTTCCGTCGGGAAAAGCGTGCTCAAAGGCGTTGGTGCAAAGCTCGTTGAGGATGAGTGCCAGGGGAATTGCCCGATCCAGGGAGAGGTGCACATGATCTCCCGTGGTTCTGATCATGACAGCATTGGGACCGCCTCGATTCATGGTGAGCGAGATATTGTTCAGAAGGGAGTCGATATAAGCGCGGAGGTCGACGGTATCTATGGAGTCCTCCAGATAGAGCTGTTCATGAACAAGAGCCAGGCTTTTGATCCTTCGTTCCGCCTCCTCCAGCGCTTGTCTTCCTTCTTTCGTATTCATTGTCGCAGATTGAAGCCCTATCAGGCTGATAATAATCTGGAGGTTGTTTTTTACTCGATGATGAACTTCCCGGAGGAGAATGTCCTTCTCCTTGAGCAATCGAATGAGGGTGGTTTCACTTTTTTCCCTGATATCGCGTTCCTTGCGTATTTCCCTGAGTAGCTGATTGAATGCGGCTACGAGCTGGTCGAATTCGTCTTTCGTTGAGAAGATTTTCCTGCCCGGTATCGTTATTTCCCGGTATGTGTCATCATTTAGATTTTTTGTACGTCGGATTAATACTTCCGAAAGTGTATCGATTTTGTTTGTCACAACGATACGCACCAACAGAAAAACGGGAATAATGATGAGTGCGATTTTCAGACCTTCCCAGAGCAATCTTCCTGGTATAAGCCGCTCTATGCGTTCGCCCAGAGAAAATGTTCGCTTGAAGAGCGTAAGCCTTCCGATTTCAATTGGCTTTCCTGCCCGCTTATAGGTCACAGGCCATGAGAACCTCAGTTGCTCGTGTATGACCCTTCGGGACATCTGGTAACTTTGCTGCCCATAGAGATCGAGACGCACTCCATCCACCTCTTGTATTTGGGAAACGGCGAGCAGGATGAGATGGATGTCTTCCGTCGAAAGCAACCATGCTGCTCTGGAGAGAAGGGGCAGCCATTCTTCCTGGACAGCCTTAAGGTCCTGTTCCCACTGTCGTTGCTGATATGCACTTTCGTACCGAAAGCTGATCAATGCCGTGCCCATGGTTGAGATGAAGGCGATAATGGCCATATATCCTGCAAATTGCCGGGAGATTTTTCCTTTATACCGATGCATCTACTCTACTCGTTCTGTGATTCGACGGCCGCGTGCACATAATGTTCGGCAAGGCCTTCTTCTTTTATTGCTGCAAGAGCTTCGGCAAGAGGCTCTACCAGGGAAGCATGGCGATCATGCAGATACAGATACATTTCTCGTTGGGCAAGGGGCGGAAAGAGAATCCTGACTCCTTTGATGTCGTGCGTTCGAAGATAATACTCTCCTCGTTTATCGTTGTAAAGAATGATATCGGCCCTTCCCGCCACAAGCATGGAAAAAAGCGAGGTTTCGTTTGATGTCGTAACAATGCTTTTTGCATCGGTTACATGCTCCTCGAAGATCTTCCATCCGTTGATGAAGATGACATGATAGGCCGCAAGATCGTCCCAGGAAGCTACCGAAATGGCGGAATCACACGTAAAAGCACTGAAATTGAAATCACTCAATTTTTCGGGAACAAGAATAAGATGTGGATGGAATTTTTCCATGCCTTCGGTTCTCGCGTATTCGCCGTCGATATTCCCCGAAGCGGCTTCGGCAAGGGACCTGTCGCTCGGTAAGTGGAGAATGGTAACACGTCTTCCGATACGCGTAAAAGCCTCTCTGATAATTAGATCGTAATATCCCATGTCGTTTGTCTTGGAAAAGGGGGGCGTGTCTGCCGTCGATAGGATGAGAGGAGGAAGTGACTCCGCTTTGAGGGAAGCGACCGAGATCGGAAACATAAGGAGAAAAAAGATAAAAAGGAGAGGGAGTCGTCTCATACAAATTTCAGTATGCGTCGCTTATACTGTTTTGTCAAAACAAGGAGGCCTGTGGCTCGCTTTCTCTTCTGTTTTGTCATCCGCTTTCCGATATATAGGCTATGAAAGGCTCGTTTTATGCACATCTTTTGGCAGCATCGGTGATTTTTTCTTCTGTTTTCGTTTCGATTGCCTGTACGACGGCTCCCATAGAGGTCGTACAGGTTCAGGAAACCCCTCCTGCTTCCACTCGTCTTCCTTTTGTTGTTCAAGCCTCCCATGCCGCTCCCGTAGCAGATGGTGTGTCGCTTCCGGGAGGCTTGTTTCTTACGGCGGGAGAAGGGGATGGGCTCCTGCTTTTATGGGATGAGGATGGACGCATTCTAAGGAGAATTCCCTCCTCTGGGGCATGTGCCCCATTGGGATCGGAGGGGAATTTCGTCTATCTTACCAGGAACCGGCGGGGCCTCATGGCGGCAAAGCGTGTCGAAGGAAGTGATCGCCTTCTTTTTGGGGCGCAGAGTCCGATAGCCTTTCTCGGAAATAGTTTCGGAATGCTTTTTCCCATTGTTACCGGTGAAAATGATAAGAAGCAGCTTCGACTCATAGATGCTACCGAAGGAGAGGTGTTTGAAACCCCTCTTCCTCCCGGTCTTGTACCATCCTCAGCTCCCTCATTTTCCGTCGACGGCAGGTTCCTGCTTCTTCCTGTGGGCTCTTCGGTGCTCTTTTTTCGATTATCGTTTGAAGGTGGATACTCATTATCATCTCCTTCTCTGCTTGATTTTCCCCCAGGCGACGGCCCGGGAAGGATCGTGTCCTGCCTGTGGTTGGGCCCTGATCGTTTTCTGGTACACGACGACCGAGGAAAGGGTGTGGCCTGGGCGGTCGATACGAATTTAGCTTTACATCGCCTTTGGTGCCTCGACCTTGATCAGGGAGAGGCGATTCGCCTGGAAACAGCTGGGGATCGAATGGCGATTTACGGAGGGAAACGGATCAAGCTCTACCGTTTCTCGACAAGGGACGAAAAGCAGGTCCCCCGCTTATACCACACCATTCGAGGAAGGGCCAGTACTGCCTTTTTTTCGGTTTCCAGCGGCTACCTTCTTTTTAATCTCCTTGGCACATCGGCGGAGGCAGAGTGGGGGAATCTATTTCTTTACGATGATGATGAGGGCCTCTATCTCAACCGCCTTCCTGGATCGCTTTCCCCTCTTCTCGAGGTGTTTCTCGATGGGGAGCGACGCCATGTGATCCTGCGTTTTCCCGATCGTATTGAAAAACGGGATTTTCACGGGATACTTGTGGCTCTGCTTTCCGAAATTCCCCGGGATGCATCCGCTCTTGCACGGGAGGGTAACATGTGGGGGAGGGGGACCGATCTCTTGCTTTCGGTCGATATGCAAGGCCTTATTCGGATAGAGCCGCAGAAACCACAATGTGGAGCGCCTGTGAGTCTTGCCGTAAGGGGATCGGGGTGGGTGAGTTTTACCGACGGAGGGCTTTTTGCGGGGAGCCGCAATGCCGATACCATGTTCGGGGTGGCAGGCCGAGAAGGAGTGTTGCTTGCCTCTCAGCATGCAGGCCCTCTTAATCGTCCCGATATGCACATTGGGCCGACACAAGAGGCGGATGCGAAAGCGCTTTGGGCGGAAATCCCCCCGCGCGTGGTGATCGAAGCTGCGGAAAACCATCGTATCACCGACATGAAAACTTCCGAATCCCTCTCTTTTTCCCTGTTGCCTGGCGGGGCCCCGATTGGGCGCTATCAAATTTTTGTGAATGGTGTCCCCCTCTATGCCGGAGAAGGGAAAAAGGTGGAAAGGGATTCTTCTCTTCATTTCGAAGAAGAGATCGAACTTTTTGAACGGGTCAACAAGATTGAGATACGTTGCACCGATATCAGGGGAATCACATCGCTGCCCCGCTGTCGTTATGCGACCGTTCGCAAGGCCAAAGCGGGGGAAACCTACTATGTGGGCTTCGGCATATCCGGTACGAAAGGTACCCTACCGTCTCTTCGCTATGCGGCCAAAGATGCTTCAGATCTTCATATCTATTTCGATAACGTGGTATTCGACCGTTCCTTTGCCGTTACCCACAGATCCTACAACAATACGCAGATTTCGCCTCAAAGCTTTCAGGAGGCGCATCGATTTCTGATGAATACCAGCCCTGATGATACCGTCGTACTCTTTTTTTCCGGGCCACTTTCTTCTTCGAAGGATAGTGATGATCGCTTTTTGATGGCCCCGGAGGTCTCGATCCCGTTTCAGGAGTTTTGGCGTCTTTTGGATGCTGTTCCCGCCCGGCGACGGCTGCTCTTGCTCGATGCGGTAGATGTAGACGGTGCTCCCTCTTTCTCCGATCCTGTGGCAGGGGAGGCTGCCCGCTTCTACTCCATGGCTTGTTTCCCTCGCACCGGTGCCGTCATCCTCGATGCAAACCGTCGTGAAGCGGCAGCGGATGCCGAAGAAGTCGAGAAGGTGAAGAACTCTCTTTTTGCCGAAGCACTTCTGCAGACGCTGGTATCAGCCGAGTCCGATCGAGACAAAAATGGACACATCGATGGAAGAGAACTCTTTCGCGGCGTCGCCTCTCGGGTGGAAGAGTGGAGCCTGGGCAATGAGGCGCCGGTATTGTTTCCCGGAGATTTTCGCGTCCAACTTTTTCTTCCCATGGTTACCGATTTTGGAACGGATGTCGAAGCCCTGCTCAGACAGAGTGACGAGGGGCGGAGAATTTCCCCGGATAACGGTAAAACATCGATCATGCCCTGGAAGTTTTAGAGATAAATGAATAAATAGGATCAATCACTGGAAGAAGTTCCTTTGGTACGGTATTATATATTCTATACCTACCGTTGCATGAGGAGGGGCGGCGATGGCAGTAAAGAGGATACGGTTTACTATCTTCGTGCTTCTGTTGACCTTGAGCACCTCGGGGCTCTTTGCTCTGAAGCTTTCCCTCGGCTTCTCAGGGGCGTTGTACATGGATCGGGAAGAGATAGACTCTTCAAGTGGCGAAGATATCTGGAGTCATTTCGCAGAGGGCGAGGGGGTCTATTACGGGGTAAATGCCGAATTGCTTTTCAAAAAGCTTGCTCTCGGACTCTATACCTACTTTAGCTTTTACAACTGGGACTATTATGATGTCCTTTCTTCTGATGACTACTCCTACGACATGATAGATGTTGATGTCAATCTTTCTCTCAGCTACCATATTTTCGGAACAACAGCCTTCCTCGATCCCTTTTTCGAAGGAGGTTTCGGAACCATGACCGCTTCCATCGATAGCTATGAACGGGACGGGAGCTCTTATGATCTGAATGAACCGTTTACCTTTCTTGCACGGGAATATTGTTTTCTCGGCCTTGGCCTTGGAGTGAATTTCGGAGGGATTGGTTTCTACACAAAGTTCCAGTACCATGGTTCGATAGGTCCGGTGGAATTCGATAGTGACAAGTATGGTTCCTTTACCACCTCTGATTTTCCATTTAAAGAGGCAAAAGTCATTATTGGTGGGAAAATCATTTTATGATACAAAAATGTATGAATATTGATTTTACATTACAATAATGTAGTATAATAAATAACATCATACCTCTATGTAACTTTTTTTCCACTTCCTGATTATCGAACAGCTTGTCTAACTCTATCAAATTACAGGAATTACAAAAAATTTATCTTTTTTTCTCATATCACTTCGAGATGGCACTATTCCTGCAAGATGTTGAATAGAAACATTTTTTAGGAGGAGTGTATGCATCTCTGGAGAAAAAGCCGGAAGGTTGCACTAATTTCAACACTTTTACTTCTGTCCGGTGCTGTTGCACTTTTTGCGGAGGGGGATGGTCCGTCCGTACAAGGTGCATATGATGCCCTCGATTCACTCTGGCTGGTGATCGCTGCGGCATTGGTTTTTTTTATGCAGGCGGGTTTTGCGATGGTTGAAACCGGTCTGACCCGCGCTAAAAATGCGGGGAATATTCTGATGAAAAACCTTATGGATTTTGCTGCCGGTGCCGTGATCTATTTTGCGGTCGGCTGGGGTCTTATGTACGGGACATCCGCCGGCGGTTTCGTCGGAACCGATCAGTTTTTCCTTGTTGGTTTTGAGCTTTCCGACTTTGCCAGTTGGATGTTTCAGGTTGTTTTTGCCGCAACAGCCGCGACCATCGTCAGCGGGGC
This sequence comes from Sediminispirochaeta bajacaliforniensis DSM 16054, assembly GCF_000378205.1. Taxonomy (NCBI): domain Bacteria; kingdom Pseudomonadati; phylum Spirochaetota; class Spirochaetia; order Spirochaetales; family Spirochaetaceae; genus Sediminispirochaeta; species Sediminispirochaeta bajacaliforniensis. The sequence continues at coordinate 177,238 of NZ_KB899410.1, forward strand.
AATGGCGGAACGGACGAAGTTCGCATCCTACCTTGTCTACAGTGTGGTAATTTCGGGCCTGATCTACCCCATTTCCGGTCACTGGATATGGAACGGGGGCTGGCTTGCCAGCATGGGCTTCCATGATTTTGCCGGGTCTACGGCTGTTCATTCCGTCGGAGGCTGGGCTGCCCTTGCCGGTGCCATCGTTCTTGGCCCGAGGACAGGAAAATATATCTATTCCAATGGGAAAGTGGTCGGTGTGAAGGCCATTCCCGGTCACAACATGCCACTGGCCGCCCTTGGCGTTTTTATCCTCTGGTTTGGATGGTACGGTTTTAATGCCGGAAGTACCCTCAGCGGTACCAACCCCAGTATCGCCTTTATCGCCGTTACCACTACCTTGGCGGCTTCTACCGGAGCAATTTTTGCAATGGGTACCAGCTGGATTGCCTTCGGTAAGCCCGATCCCAGTATGTCCCTCAACGGTGCCCTTGCAGGTCTCGTCGGAATTACCGCCGGTTGTTTCGTCGTTTCCCCTGTAGGTGCCCTTATCATAGGGGCCGTCGCGGGAATGCTGGTTGTCGGCTCTGTAGAGTTTATCGACAAGGTCCTCAAGATCGACGATCCCGTTGGTGCGGTTTCTGTTCATGGCGTCTGCGGTGTTTGGGGAACCTTGGCCGTGGGGCTTTTCGGAACCGGCGCCGGTGATGTTACCGGTCTCTTTTACGGCGGAGGGCTGCATCAGCTGGGAGTTCAGCTCTTAGGTTCTCTCTCGGTCTTTGTCTGGGTGTTTGTTCTTGCTCTCCTGCTCTTCTTTATTCTCAAGGCTACCATGGGACTTCGGGTAAGCGAAAAGGCGGAGCTATCCGGATTGGACATCGAAGAGCATGGAATGGAGTCGTATTACGGATTCCAGATCTTTTCCAACCAGTAGAGGGGGTATGCGATGAAAATGGTGATTGCATACATTCAGCCGGAGAGTCTGAATGCAGTGAAGCAGGAATTGTACAGCAGAGAGATCTACAAGCTCTCAATTACAAATGCCCTTGGATGTGGGCAACAGAAAGGCTATCATGAATCCTACCGCGGTGTGGATATCGAGGTGAATCTTTTGAAAAAGGTTCGGATCGCAATTGCCGTCAACGACTCCTTTGTTGATGCCACAATAGAGGGGATTATCGCTGGTGCCCGGAGCGGTGAGATCGGCGACGGCAAGATTTTTGTTCTTCCCATAGAGCAAACCATTCGAATCCGGAGCGGGGAAACAGGAAGTGAAGCAATCGGCTGATTGCCGTATTACAAAAAGTATTCCCTTCTGTGTGGGTGTACCCCTGCCGCCTGACGGCAGGGGGCTTTTTTACTCTACATGCGAATTCTCATCTCGATCGAAACAAAGGCTCCTATGCTGTTTTCCATAATGAGACTGCCGCCGTATTGTCTGACCAACGTATCGATAACCGTTAAGCCGAAGCCTGAGAAATTCCCGGCAAGGACCGAATCGGGAAAACCTATTCCGTCGTCACTTACCTTCAGTTTCATATAATTGGGCCTATCGGTAGTGAGGGTAATGCTGATTTTCGGTCCTTCCGTTAATGATTTTCGATATTTGATGCTGTTGGTCAGTAACTCATTCAGGATTGTACCAAAGGCTATTCCCGTTCGGGGAGGAAGCTTTATCGATTCGACGTCAAGGCAAAAGAGCGGGGCGCACCCCGGAGCTATTGTATGCGCTTCGCTTATAATTTTTCTCACCACCGATCGGCTGTCCACATGCTTTGTGCTGTCGTTTCGATAGAGGTCTTCATATACCTGCATGACCACGGCAATCCGTTTTTGTGCATCTGTGAGAGATTCCCTTACCTCTTCATTTTCCTCCATGCCGAGTTGCAGCATCAGCATGGATCCGACAAAGGCGAGGTCGTTCTTCACCCTGTGATGTACTTCCTTCAGGAGGAGCTCTTTCTCCTTTAACAAGCCTTGTATCCTTGCATCAGTTCCAAGACGGTCTGTTAGATCCCGTGTGATGCTGGCGGCGGCATGACCGCAATCGGTTGTAAATCCGAAGGTTGCCACTTCAACAATTCTGGATGCCTTGTCTGCACGGATGATCTCCGTCACGGATAGAGAATCCTCTTGTGGAATCTTTCCCCTTTCAACATAGTGGTGCATCGCCGCCGTGGATGTTTCGGGAAGGAGCTCAATATCCCAAACGTGCATACCCAGCGTCTTCGAAGCGGAAAGCCCGGTGATTTCTTCCTGGGCCCGGTTCCACTCTACAATGGTCCCCTCCTCGTCTATAATGACGATTCCGTCGACTGCATTGTCGATAAACAGACGTGAATGACTTGTGTCGGATGCAACGCGTTTCCTTGGCTTCTTCCCCGGCCCTGTCGTCCGTGATCTATAAAGCTCGAAGGCGATATCAACCGATGCCAGTAACAGTGAAGGTTCACTTTGCCGCAATAAAAAGCCGTAGCGGGGCGAGACGGATGAAATCCTTTGCAAGGTGTTGCCGTCTGAATACTTTGACAGAAAAATGACGGGAACATGCCGGGTCGAAAGCATTTGCCGCGTTGTTTCGATGGGATCCTGGCCATTGGAGAGTTCTGTGGCCATCAGAACCAAATAATCCCGATCACGTCTGGTTACGATACGAAGTGCTTCGCGGCAGGAAGACGTTCGGTGTATGCGATAGCCAGCGCCAATGAGGCCGGAGTCTTGGATCGGTACATCCTGCTTATCGTCTTCGACAAGCAGAATATCATTGGTGCGGCCGGCCGAATCATGAAGAGAACTTTTGCAGATCATCATTAAATTTATACAACCCCTGGTTGCCGATACTGCCACCATTATAGGGGCAGTAGAATTCAACCGTCAATCAAGGCTTATCGTACGAGAAAAATTTCACGCTCTGAGAGTGGTTTTTCAGGAGAAATAGGTGGCCTGGAAAGGATGTATAGTGCCGGCGATCGGACTCGAACCGATACACCCGTGAAGGCGGCAGATTTTGAGTCTGCTGCGTCTACCAATTTCGCCACGCCGGCAAGCTTTCGAAAACATACCACACATCAGTAATCTTTATCAAGTTCAATTTCGTCTCAACTCTTTTGAAGCAGGGCGATGCAGATAAGACCGACTCCCGCTCCGACTTTAATGCCTATCACCATATTCAGCATATAGATAAACCAGGGAATTACACTCTTGCTTTCGATTGGAGAGCCGAAGGGGGAAGCTAAAAAGAAACCGGCGAAAAGGATACCTGCGATCCCTATTCCAAGGAAGATCAGGAAGCCGAAAGCCTCGGCAAGGCTAAGGGCCGAAAGCGGGAACAGCCCTTCGATCCGTTCCTCGCGGCAACCGAGAAGCATCAGAATCCCACCCGAGGCCAAAACCACCCCGCCCTGAAAACCACCACCTGGACTTACATGGCCGTAGCTTATCATGTAACAGCCGAAGAGAAGAACGTAGGGCCCCAGTTTTCTGCTGACTGTATCGAGAATGTCGGTCTTAAATCCATTGCCCACGATTACTCCTTCCCGTCATCGTCCATGTGACTGGTTTTATGAATCGCCCATACATAGATGAAGGTGGAAACGCCGGCACCGACGGCCGCTTCGGTTATTGCCACGTCGGGTGCATCGCAAAGGTAAAAGAGGAGGGCAGAAAGGAGGCTGAATACCGACATCAATATCACCGAAACCAAAAGACGCTTTGCAAGCAGGGCCGTGATAGATACGATCACCAGCATCCCGAGGGTGACACTTATTGCTATCGCTTCCATGTCGGCCGCCTCCAGGGAACCTGCCCGCTACGCCATGCATAGCGGGCAATGATATGGCCGGATACGGGGCTTGATATCATGAAAAAAAGGGTGATAACCAGAATTTTCCCGCCCATTAGTGAAAAACCGGTTATGAAAAGAGAACCTACCATGATCGAAAAAACCGTGGTGGTGCTGCAGGTGGAAGCCGCCTGGAGCCTCGTATAGACATCGGGAAAAAGGAGGGTCCCGAGATTCCCCATAAGGGCGAAGAGGGCGCCCAGAAGGAAAAAGAGCGCTGTTATCCAGCTCACTCTCCTTCTCCCTTTCGCTGCAGGTAGTGGGTAATAGCAAGAAGACCGACAAAGCCGAAGATGTCGTAGACCAAGGCTACGTCGAGGTATATTCCATGTCCTCCCCTGACAGCAAGAAGAACCAGGAGGGCAAGAATCTGGCCGCTGACCAGGTTGAGACCTATCATCCTGTCTGCGGCACTTGGGCCTATCACGACTCTTATCATGCTGATTAAAGCGGAGCCGAGAAGGAAGGCGAGCATGAGATCAAGAAGCAGCGAAACGGGAGGGGCGGAAGCAAAAATATCCATAGAAACACCTCATATCCAGATACGGCGCAGGAGCCTTTCCATATTTCCCTTGATAAGTTCTCCGGCATAACGGGAATGGGTTGTCGGAGCATCAAGCCAGTGGACGATCAGGTGATCGTCGTTCATATCGACGGTGATGGTTCCGGGGGTCATGGTGATGGAGTTCGCCAGCACGGTACGGGCTGTGTCCGAAGAAAGGCGGGTACGGAAGTGAACGATCCTGGGGTTGTATCGTCCCCGAATAATCTTCCAGACAACCTGGAAACTTGAGATATACATTTTCCAGGCCACCAGAAGAAGGTATATGAACAATAGAGGTATCTTCGGTAAAAGGCTCCTTCTTCCCGCCTCGCTCTGATCGATAAAAAGGGGATAGGTAAGACTTGCGATAAGGAGAGAAAAGAAAGCGCCCATAATAAGGTTTGCTGGTTCCGTCGACCAGGTGAAAAGGAGCCAGGCGGGAAAAAGGTATAAGCTGGTGAGGAGCATCCTGACAAAGGACCATTTGCGATAAAGGTTCATGATTCCTCGTTGTTTCTGAAAAGGGCCACGACCTCCTCGGGGGATCGGGCCTCCAGCAATTGATCACGGAAGGATTCCTGGGTCAGAAGCCTGCTGAGCCTGCTGAGGAGTTTCAGATGATCTGCACTCGAGTTTTCAGGGCCGACGATGAAAAAAAGCAGGTGGGCCGGTTTTCGATCGATTGCATCAAATGCAATTCCCTCTTTGCTTCGGCCGAAGATCATCACCGTCTCTTGTACCGATGGGCTTAGCTTATGGGGAATTGCAATTCCGTGGCCGATACCGGTGGATGCCACCTTTTCCCGTGCGAGCACCGCTTTTGCGATCTTTTCACAGTCGGAAACCTTTTTCGTTTCGGCGAGAAGAGCGGCAAGTTCTTTGATAGCCTGTTTTTTTCGGCTTGCTTTCAGGGAAAGATCGATGACACCTTCCTCAAGCATCGTCGCAATGGTTTTCACCCGTTTCCTCCATTCCAACCAAACCCGCTGCAAAGTCGACGGGAAGGGTAAACATGATACCGGTCCCCGGCTCCGAAAGCCCCCCCACCACCGAATCGAGAAGTTTTCGCAGGCGTCCGATTGCCGCTTCCTCCCGGACTACGGAAAAGATGGTTTTATTATAGGGTTTGTTTCCTTTCATAAAGCTCTTGAAGTCGGCAAACAAAGGCACTTCGTAGGTGAGGAACCTTCCCATACCCTCCGAATCGAGAATAGTAGCGCCGTCGATACCCGCTTCAACATAGGCCGAGAGTACCTCGTCGAGTAACTCTTCCTTGTTCAATACCACAACCAGTAATTTCAACGACAGGGCTCTCCCCTCACTTTGGCTTTTAGACTTGGTTCTTCTTGCATCAGTGTAGGCGTCCTCTTCTCTTCGGTCAAGCTTCTTTCTGCCGGGGCTGCCCTGTTCCGAAATCTGCTTTTTCGATATGGTAGAAGACGATGAAAAATGAAGAGCTTTCCGCTTATTATCGTAACTGTCACCTATGCCCCCGCAACTGCGGTGTGGATCGGAGCTCCCTTGTCCGCGGGATCTGCGGAGAGGGCGCGGTCGTTCGGGCGGCCTGTGCCGTCCTTCACCGCGGGGAAGAGCCTCCCATCGCCGGGGAGAAGGGGAGCGGCGCGCTCTTTTTTACCGGTTGTTCCCTCGGCTGCAATTTTTGTCAGAACAGGCAGATAAGCCGTGGCGGCTATGGCGGAGAACGTTCCGTAGAGGAGCTTGCCGGGCTTTTTTCCCGTCTTGAAAAGGAGGGTGCCGAGACAATAGATCTCGTTACCGCCACTCATTTCGCCCCTTCGGTGGCCACGGCCCTGGAGATGGCTTCTGTAAAGATCCCTGTAGTCTGGAACGGATCGGGGTATGAGAGCCCTTCGACGCTCGACCTTATCGAGTCGTTTGTCGATATTCATCTTCCCGATCTAAAAACCCTCTCTTCCGAGCGTGCCCGTCGCCTTTTCAGGGCCCCCGACTATCCGGTCGTCGCAAAGGCTGCCATCGAACGTATGGGCCGCTCCCATCCCCTCGAGTATAAGCATGGCCGTTTGGTACGGGGAGTGATTGTCCGCCATCTCGTGATGCCGGGGCTGCTGGAGGAGAGCAAGGAGCTTCTTCGCTGGTATGCGGAGCATCTTGCCGATAGAACCCTGCTCTCGCTTATGGTGCAGTTTGTGGATATCGACGGTGGTGATGACGGCCCGGTGCTCGGCGAAGCACAGTACGATGAGCTTGTGGATTTCCTTGGCGAGCTTGGTATCGAAGAGGGGTTTATCCAGGAATCAGGGGACGAACGCCCCTGGATTCCCGATTTTACGAGAGACAATCCCTTTCCCCCGGCCTTTTCCCAACCCGTCTGGCACTGCTGAAGCCTCTGTTACGGCTCGATGATGCTGCCTTCGAAGGGCTCTCCTGCCAGGATGTGCTTCAGATTCTCAATATTTCTTCCTTCGGCGGTGATGACCCGTAGACCGATTGCCTCACCGAGCTTTGCGGCGACGGGATCAAAGGGAAGATTCTTACCGGGAGTCCACTCGTCGCCCACCATCTTCCGAAAATCAGCCCAGCTGATTCTGTCGAGGGGGCGAGCCGAAGGATCGAGTTTCGGATCGGCAGAGTAGATTTTCGCGATATTCGAAAGGTTTACGACGGTATCGGCTGCAAAACGCTTTGCAAGGACCACTGCATCGTTATCCGTTGAAAAGCCCGGTTTCCAGCCGGCCGCCACAAGCACCCTCCCGGTAAAGGGAAAGTCTGCGGAAGGATCGGTGACTACTTCGTCTTTACAGAGATCCCCCAGTACACCCCGAAGCAGCTGCGCGTTGAGCCGGGTCGCGGCGATGCCGATCATATCCTGGTCATCGCTGCTGCCCATCTCCGGCTGAAGAATCTGCCGATATGCCTGCTGATAGACCCTCGCCGGGGCACCTCCCCCACTTACCAAAATCAGCCGCCGTTCTTCTTGTCCTTCAAGATATTCCTGCAATACCGCCAGGAAATTTCGTATAAACAGGACATCCGGTTCCGATGGGGCCAGAATCGACCCTCCAACCGAGAGCACCTTTACATCAGCCATGCTTCCTCCATCCCTTTGTGTTGCTCCTATCATACCACAAGGAGCAGCTGGACGGAAACGGCTGTGCTCCGTATACTGATGCGCAATGGCATTCAGACCCTTTGAACAACTCATACGCAGAACCAACCGCCTGCTTTTGCGCCTCTTTTCCCGAAAGCCGGAGGCCGGAAGCATTGTGACGGAGCGTTGGGAAACCTCGTTTTCGGAAAAGGAGGCTCATAGACGCTTTGATGTCGGCGGCGGGCCAGGATACCGGGCCGCCTACAGGGAGGGGTATTTTTCTCTTGAGCTGCAGAAGCCGGATTTTTTCGCCTGGGTCCAGGATCAACAGTACCAATATGATGATGTTCTTGTGGAAATCGAGATGACGATTCCCTCCGGTGCGGAGGAAATGAACTATTCCGCCGGTCTCCTGTTACGGAAGATTTCCGAGGATTCTTTTTACTACGTTCTTGTGAGCGATACAGGAATGTTCCGATTCGATTTCGTATTTAACGGTCATCCGAGAACGTTGATTCCCTGGACCGCTGCTCCCCGGGGGGCAGCGGCTGCGGAAAAGGATGATTCATCCGGTTTCCGCAGGGTGACGCTGAAGTTGATTGCCAGAGGAACCTCCTTTACCTTTTTTATCGACGGGGCGTGGGCTGGAGAGGTGGAGGATGACGGCGGACGAAGCGGTTATATTGCCCTGGCTGCCCAGCGTTATCATGCCCGTAATCCTCAGGAAGGCGACCGAACAGAGGTCAGGTTTCTCTCCCTGTTGGTCGAGTCTCGCCCGGTAGAGGTCGAGATTGAATATCTTCGCTGGACCCGTGCAATAAAACCTTCTCCTGAGCAGCGGATTATTCTTGCCCGTCGATTTTTCGATTTTGGTAACTTTGGGCCCGCTCTTATCCAATTGAAACGTGCCTTTACCGGACGGGCCCCCCTCCCCGAAGAAGAACTGCTTTTGGCTGAATGCTATCTTTCTCTTGGTTTTTACGATTCAGCGCTTTTGCACATAGAGCGAATCCTTGAAGGCGATCCGGGCATGGAGGAGGCTCTTAGGGAAAAGGCCGGGGTCCTCTATCTCCAGGGGCGTATCGATGAACTTCTTGGGCTTCTCGATACGATGGAAGCTCAAAAGCCTTTGTCCTCTGCTTTGCTCAACCTTCGTGGTAACGCCCTTTCTTCCCTTGGGCGCTTTGACCAAGCCGCGGACTTGTACCGCCGTGCCTTTGAGGGGGATCCCTCTGTCAGCCAGTTTGCCCTGAACGCTGCAGCCTCTTTCGAGCGAAGCGGGAAAAACACGGAGGCGCTTGCAATGTATCGAAAGGCAGCCGGTGAGCTTTATCGACAGCAGGCTTGGGACGAACTTGAGCGGGCCATTGCCGCCGTTCGTCGCTATGCACCCGATGATCCCGAGGCCCTTGCCATAGAGGGCAAGATCGCTTTTGAGGATGGAAATTGGGCTCGTGCCGAGGCTCTGCTTCGTCCCCTTGTCCAAAGGGGGTGCGGCGATAGCGCGGTCTACTATCTTTGCGCCCTTCTCGACCTGCACAGGAATGATCTCGCCTCCGCCGCCGCTTTGACGGATGCGGCACTTGCCCTGGAGCCTGATTATCCCCTCTATCATTTTAAACGGGCAGAGATAGGGTATCTTTCCGGCAAGGGAAATGAGGAGGAGGCCCGCCGGGCCCTCGAACTGGATCGGGAGAACGGCTGGAACTGGAACCTTTTGGGACTGATTTTGCTTGATGAAAGAAAAGATGCTGAGGCACTGGATCTCTTTGAGCATGCAAAACAGCTTTTGCCGGAAGAGCCGGAACCGATAATAAACTATTCCGAGGCCCTCCTTCGTCTTCGGGGATGCAAAGCCGCCGTATCCTGTATCGACGATGCCCTTACCTGTCTCTCTTCTCCACAGCTTTTCAATCGCAAGGGTAATATCCTTTCTGCTTCACACCGCTACGACGAGGCAGCCGATGCCTACCTTGCTGCTGCCCGGGATGAACCTGCGAATCCTCTTTGGCGGGAAAACGGTGCTGCTGCACTGCTTGCTGCCGACCGTGTCCCCGAGGCGGAGCGGATTCTCGCCCGTCTTCTTGAGGAAAATCCTACTGCCCTGCGCTACAGGCTTACCGGGCAGGCTGCCTTTAGAACCGGTGAATATTCCCGTGCCCTTTCCGCCTTTCAGGCCGCCGTCGAAAGCGATCCGAAAGATCCCTTTTGCAGGGCCGACCTGGCGGAGATGCTGATGGTTCGGGGGCGCTATAGTGAGGCGGATGAGCAGCTTAGCATTGCCGAAAGGGCGGCGGACGATGTGGATTTTCCCCATATTGGGGCCCTCCGTCGTCGTCTTCGGGATGAAGGAGGAGAGGAATACCGCTGTGCAGGCTGCGGGCGCAGCTGGTGGGTTCCATCGGATGCCGATGCCCCCGATCGCCTGAAACTCAAGGGTGAACCCCCTGCCGAGGCTCCTGCGGGAAAATGTCCCTCCTGCGGGGCTGTCTTTTGTGTCGCCTGCGGTATGGAACATCTTTCGGAGGGACGATTTCACTGCCCGGTCTGTAATGTCCCCTTGAAACTCAATGATGCAGGGCTTCGCTATCTTGTCATGCATCTGGTTTCGGCCGGAAAGAACGGCCGGTAAGAACCAAGCTTGACAAACGGTCCCCGATCTGTATGATGTGAGAGTTATGAACCAGCAAACAACTCGCCTGTTTCGGGCTTTTTCTCTTATCGTCTTTGTATTTCTTTCTGCTGCCTTGTCGGCTCAGGAAATCCTTACGGCCGAACGTTTTTTCAACTCGGTTTCCGATGCCTACGGAAAGGTTGATGATTATGAGGCCTTGATTACCATCAACCATGGTGATACCACAATGGAGGGGGTTTGTTATTATAAATCCCCCAATCTCCTGCGGATCAATTTTACCGAACCAAAGGATCAGACTATTGTTGTTGACGGTGAAAAGATGAGTCTCTACCTCCCGCGGCAGAATGTGGTACTTCGACAGCAGCTCAAACGTCATAGCCAGGCAACCTTGGCCTCAATGGCCAGCAGTCAGGGCTTGGCTCTGCTCAAGCGGGGATATAGTATCGCCTTTCTTGATGGTCCCGATCCTGTTCCTTTGGACGAAGGTTCCGATGTATTGGTCCGTAATCTCAACCTTCATTGGCGAAGCACCGACGAGGGGTTTCGCCAGATCATCATTTCTGTGGATGAGGACCTGCGAATTCGTCGTATGAAAGGGATTACCGCCGATTACGAATCTTTTCAGTTCGATTTTAATGCTGTTGATGTAAACCAAGGGATACCCGATGCGCGCTTTCAGTATGATGAGCCCGCTTCTGCGTATATCATTGAAAATTTTCTGTTTGAACCGGAAGAATAATAATGGAGTCGATTGGAGTCAAATTGCGGCAGACCCGTGAAGAACGGGGGTATTCGATTGAACAGGTTGCCAGGGACACCAACATTGCCCGACGATATATTGACGCCCTTGAAAATGAGGATTTTACCATATTTCCGGGAGAACCCTATATCGTCGGATTTCTCAGAAACTATGCCGATTATCTCGGCCTTGAAAGTGAAGAGTTGGTTGGGCTGTACAGAAATCTTAAGCTCCAGGAGCAGCCTGCGCCCATGGAGCAACTTCTCGACAGAAAGCGAAAGATACCTGTCTTGCCTGCGGTAATCATTCTTGTCGTTCTTGCTCTTATCGCGGCGGGTGTTTATCTTATCGGTTTTTCAGGAATGCTGGGAAAAGAAAAAAGCGGCAGTGCCGGCGATGAGGCAGCAGCTGCCAAGGCTTCCGTATCCCCTGATGAGCAGATTGAGCACTTTCCTCTGGAAGAAGAGATCCTGGAAAAGCGCTTTTCCGTCAACGATGTCGTTTTTGTCTCTCTGGAAAACGGGGATGTCCCAATTACCATAACGTCCGTCGACCAGACGGTCGAAATGCGTACGGCCGCCGGTGATCTTGAGTTCTCCATGGATGAGGATCGGCAGGTGGATATCGACGGCGATGGTGAGGCCGATCTGAGAATTTTCGTGAACGATATTCTTGTTTCCGATAAAAGTGCTGTGATTCGTTTCGACCGTTTCCTTAAACGTCCGCTGGAGGGGGGCGGTGAAGGTCTTGAAGAGACCGATTCCACTCCGGCTGTAGGGGAAAGCAGTGTCGCTTCTCGTCGTTCGGAGCCTGTTACCATTACCACGGCTTCTCGTCCAAATCCTTTTCAGGTAGAGCTTTCTTTTCGCGGTTATTGCCTTTTTCGCTATCTTTCCGATTCCTCTCAGCGTGAGGAACGTTATTTCCACAAAGACGAACTTTTCCGGATCGATGTTGATCGGGAGATTCGGCTTTGGGTTTCCAACGCGGGATTGGTCACTGCAAAGATTACCGGAAAGGAAGTGGATCTCGGTGGTGCCGGTGAGGTTTCCACCAAATTGGTCAGATGGGAGCGAAGTGACTCAGGAAATTACGAATTGAAGTTGATACCCGTCTATTGATTCTGGATGACGCATAAACGCTACTATATAGAAAAACTCGGCTGTGCCAAGAACCAGGTTGATGCCGAAATAATCGCCGCAAGGCTTGACGATGCAGGCTTGCAATACGTAGAGGATGCCGGAGCGGCAGATCTCATCATCATAAATAGCTGCGGTTTTATCGAAGTTGCACGGCAGGAGGCGGTTAATGTAGCCCTTTCCGCCCGGGCCGACTATCCGAAGGCTCGAATTCTTTTTGCCGGTTGTATGGCGCAGCGTTATGGGGCCCGACTCCTTGAAGAGATGACCGAGATCGATGGGGTTTTCGGGAATTACGCCGTCGATGACATCACGGATATTCTTGAACCGCTTTTTGAGGATAAACGGCCGGTACTCTTGCCTGAAGAGGCAAAACTTTCCTGCAACAGGAACCGGCTTTTTTCCTTTCCCGGCAGTTCTTACTTGAGAATTTCCGAAGGCTGCAATCACTTTTGTTCCTACTGTGCCATTCCCCTCATTCGCGGCTCGCTTCGTAGTGTGCCGATGGAACAGATCGTGGAAGAGGCCGCCCGGCTTATCAGGAACGGCGTGAAAGAGATCAACCTCGTGGCCCAGGATCTTGCCGCCTACGGAACGGACCAGGGGACAGCCTCCCTGTTTCCCGAGCTTCTGAGGCGCCTTTCCTCCCTGGAGGGGGAGTTCTGGCTTCGCATGCTTTACATCCATCCCGATCATTTTCCCAAAGAGATTTTCCCCATCCTGCGGGCCGATTCCCGGATCCTTCCCTATTTCGATATTCCCCTTCAACATGCGCATCCGAAGATTCTCTCGAGCATGGGGCGCCGGGGAGATGCGGCAGGCTACCTGGCCTTGATCAGGGAGATCCGTTCAGCACTTCCCGATGCCACAATACGATCCACCTTTCTTCTCGGCTACCCGGGAGAGGGGAGGAAGGAAGTCGCCGCTTTGGAGTCCTTTATCGCCGAAGCACGGCTCGACTGGGCCGGTTTCTTCCTGTTCAGCCGTGAAGAGGGTACAAGGGCTGCTTTTCTGCGCGGACCGCTGATGCATCGTCTTGCCATGCCCGCCGCAGAAAGGCGCCTTCGACGCTTTCAGGAACTTCAGGAGTCCATCAGCATGGAACGGGCCGCATCGAGGGTCGGTATCGAGACAAAGGTTTTGATTGAAGAGCCTGTTAAAGAAGAGGATGTAGCCCTCGGCCGGGCGTGGTTCCAGGCCCCTGAGGTGGATGGGGCTACGGTCGTTTCCGCTCCGGATCTTAAGGCCGGCGATTGGATGACCTGTCGAATTGTACGAAGCAACGGATTTGATCTGGAGGCTGTCTGTGTATGAGTGAAGGTGATGTTTCTGCCTACCTTGATGCTCTGAACCGGGCCCAGCGTGAGGCTGTCCTGTATGAAGGGCCTTCTCTTTTGATCCTCGCCGGTGCCGGATCGGGAAAAACCAGGGTGATCACCTCGAAAATTGCCTACATGATCGACCGACTCGGTTATGATCCCTATTCCATTCTGGCGGTTACCTTTACTAATAAGGCGGCAGGGGAGATGCGTCAGCGGGTTGCCGAAATGGTTCCCGACGGTGGTGCTAAGGTTATGATCCGCACCTTCCACTCCTTCGGTGCCTGGCTTTGCCGCAGGCATGCCAAGCTTCTGGAACTTGATCCCAATTTTACCATCTATGACGACGAAGACAGCCTTACCCTGCTTCATGCTTTGGAAGAAGGTAAGAAACGACGGGAGCTTGCCCCCTATGCCCATCTTATAAGCCGTGCCAAGGACTATGCCCTGTCTCCCGATGACGATCTTGAATCCCTTAGTCGAGATCCTGATTTTCCTCGTCTCTATCGCAGCTACGAAAAGCGGCTTCGGGAGATGGGAAATGTTGATTTTGGGGATCTCATTCTTCTTCCTGTGCGGCTTTTGCAGGATTTTCCCGAGGTACGGGATCGCTTTCACGGGCGGTTTCGGGTCATCCTTGTCGATGAATATCAGGATTCCAACGTTGCCCAGTACCATTTGCTGAGGGAATTGGCAGGACCGAACACCGCGGTCTGTGTGGTCGGCGACGATGATCAGTCTATTTATCGATTTCGGGGGGCCGAGGTAAAGAATATCGTTACCTTTCCCGATACCTTCCCGGGCACGAAAGTGATCAGGCTCGAGGAGAACTACCGCTCTACCGGTAGGATTCTCCAGGCCGCTTCGGAGGTGGTCGCCAATAATCGAAGCAGGCTGGGTAAAACCCTTCGGCCGACAAAGGGGGAAGGGGTTAAGGTTCGAGTCTGCTTTCTCTCCGATCAAAATGACGAGGCCGAGTATTGTGCAGGCTTGCTCTCCGACGGAAATCTTGACGGCACGGCCATTTTATACCGGACCAATGCCCAGTCTGCAGCCTTTGAGACCTGTTTTCTCCGTCGGGGAATTCCCTACAAGGTGGTAGGAGCCCTGCGTTTTTATGAGCGTGAAGAGATCAAGGATGCTCTTGCCCTGCTTGCCCTTCTGCAGAATCCGAAGGATGAGGTTGCCTTTCGACGTATCGTCAATAAGCCGACCAGGGGAATCGGGTCAAAGTCGGTGGGAAAGCTATGTGACCATGGAGGGCGGTTCTGCTCGGGGGATCTCCTGGCCGCCTGTGCGCAGGCGGATACCATTCTTTCCGGCAAAGGTGCCCGCGGGGCCGGAGCGTTTTTTGCCGTCATGGAGGAAATCGGACGGCTCGTCGAACACTCCGATCTTGCCCAGGCACTGCAGGAGGCCCTGAGCCTTTCCGGACTCCTTGATTATTATCGGCAGGATGAGGTTGCCATGAGCCAGAAGAGTGAAAACCTCCAGCAGCTGGTGGCGGCGGCGGCGGAATACCCCTCAGGCAGAGAGGGCTTGTCAGCCTTTCTTGAGGATCTTGAACTGGACCGTTCTCGTTTGGGGGGGCAGGACCCGTCGAATGAGAACGGGGTGACCCTTATCACCATGCACAACACAAAGGGCCTCGAATTCGACAGGGTCATCATTACGGGTATGGAGGAGGGCCTTTTCCCCGGCAGGGGGGCAGACGATGAAGACGAGCTTGAAGAAGAGCGGCGTATCTTTTATGTCAGCATTACCAGGGCACGATACGAGCTGTATCTCACCGGCTGCCGACGCCGTACCATCTGGGGGCGGACCGAAATGAGGCTACCTTCGCGATTTCTACGTGAATTACCGAAAGAGGTCATAGAAGAGGAACGCGGTTTTGAGAATCTCTCGGCCGCCTCCGGGGCCCTGTCGACCAGGGATTACTGGCTGGAGACGGCATCTTTCGGTTCCGGAAAGGAACATGGAAAAGATGTGGAGGATTACCAAGGATTTCCTCCCGAAACCATGGTATACCACGATGATTACGGCAGGGGCCAGGTGATTGCCGCCGTGATGCGGGATGGGGAACTTGTTGTGACGGTCCGTTTTGAGACTGGGAGGGAGGCTGAGTTTTTGCCTCGATATAGCGGATTGGAGAGGATCGGCGATGAGTGGTGACTTCGGATATGAGGCCCTGCCTCCTATTCGGAGGGCCAGAGACTACCGTCTTTACGATGCAGGTGGAAGGCGTTTTCTCGATATGTATCTTGACGGCGGTTCTGCCATTCTCGGACACCGCCCCGAACACATGCTTCGAAGTCTGAAGTCTTCGGCTGCAAAGGGCCTCTGGGCCTCGTTCCCCGGTAAAGACATCTCTAGGCTCAAAAAAGCAATTGCCGGGCTTTGTGCTCCGCTTTCAAGCATGACCGGCAAGCGCGGGTATAAAATTTCTCCCGCCGTCCAGCTTTTCAGAAACAGGGAGCGACTGCTTGCCTTCTGTGCATCGGCGAAGCTTGTTGATCCGATGACCCTTTCCGTTGCCGAATGTTCTTCTGCGGCAAGGGATGGTGCTCTCTTTTTATGGCGTCCCTTTGCATTCGGATTCTGGGAACGGCTGTTGGAGGATGAATCTCTCATGCTGCCGGAGCTGTTGCGGATTGTTCCCGTACTTCCTGTTCCCGGGGATTTCGCGCCCTGGGCCCTCCTTTCCTTGAGGCGCATCGAGGACACACCTTCCCGTGACTATGGCAATGAAGACCCGATTTCTGCTTCTGTTGCCGCACTTACCGCAACGGCAGTGAACGATTTGCTGCGCAAGGTGGCAGAGCCCGGATCCCCCTGGCCTTCCTTTGTCGAAGAAGCTGTCTCGTCGCTGCTTTGGCAAAGGATCGGACCCTATCTTGTCTGGAAGCTGGATAGAGATTCCTATGCTCTATTTCGTGCGTCGTCCCTGAGAAGGAGGATCGTTTTGCCTCCCTCGCCGGATGTTCCTGCGATCATCCCTTTCTCTGTTACCGAGGGTGAGGTACAATCCTTTTTGCGGATAGAGGAGGAATTCCATGGAAACCTATGAACTGGTGGCCCTCGTGGTACGGCTTTCTCTCGGTGGGGTGACGACGTTCCTTGCCATCATGCTTTGGTCTTCGACCAGGGACAGTGCCTGGATGTTGGTTATCATGGCGGCTATTCTCTTTTATGGTAACGTGATGTATCAAACCCTTAGGGTTTTCGGCGTGGTCGGTGAGGGGATTTTCCTTATTCCCGGAGTACTCCATGTATCGGTTGTCTTAGAAAATTTACCGATACTTTTTCTTGCCTTCGGATTTATCGCAGCACTGTGGAAGAAACGAAGGCGATGAGAAGGGCCGATGTCGGACATTCTTGTCCAAGACATGCCAAACGCTCTGCCGTCACCTCGTCCTCAACGGTAAGGGGTTGAGATCCGAGATATTCGGCATGGCTGCGACCGATTTTAAAATAATTGGGGAACTGATGTTCGCAAAGACCACAGGCGATGCATACATCCTTATCAATTTCTATACGATACTTCATCTTCCGTTACAAGATACAATCGGGACGTCTTGACGTAAAGCGTAATTTGGTTATTCTTGTTACAGCGGATAATTCCGGCGAAGAGAAGATGGATGAAAGAGCAGGAGGTACAGCCCCGGCCCCCTGCCTTGACAGAAATCCCGTGATATGGGATTATTCCGTCCAATTCTCCGGTAAAAACGAAATAGAGGCAGATAAATGAAGACGATCATGAAGAAAAGCGGCGACCAGGAGACAAAATGGTATGTGGTCGACGCCGAAGGCAAACGCCTTGGCCGAGTTGCCGAGAAGGTTGCTAGGGTTCTGCGTGGGAAGAACAAACCGGAATTCCTGTATCACCAGGATCTGGGTGATTATGTCATAATTCTCAATGCGGCAAAGGCCGATTTGAGTGGAAACAAGAAAAACGCGAAATTCTATTACCGGCACTCCGGTTATCCCGGCGGTCTCACAATGGAGAGCTACGAGAAGATGGTCCAGCGTAAGCCAACCTTTCCTCTGGAGCATGCGATCAAGGGAATGCTTCCCAAAGGCCCTCTCGGAAGAGAGCTTTTTCGTCACGTAAAGGTCTATGCTGGAGCGGATCATCCCCATACGGCGCAGAAGCCCGAGACCCTTGAAATCTAACGGCGATAGGAGCAAATAGGTGGTAAAGAATCTTTCATTAGGAACAGGTAGAAGGAAAACAGCGGTAGCCAGGGTTTACCTTAGAGAAGGTAGTGGAGCCGTATCCGTGAATGGAAAGAGTGTTGATGATTATTTCAATAATCCCTCTTTTGTCTATGTGGTCAGACAACCCCTTGCAGTGACCGCTAGTGAAGGTAAATTCGATATTGTTATCAATGTTAAGGGCGGTGGGCCCTCGGGGCAGGCGGGAGCGTGTCGTCATGGTCTTGCCAGAGCCCTTGTAGAATACGATGCAGGAAACCTGACTTCACTCCGGGCAAACGGTTTTCTTACCAGAGATTCCCGAATGGTGGAACGGAAGAAATACGGTCAGCGCGGAGCACGGAGAAGATTCCAGTTCTCCAAACGATAAGCGTGGTTCTTCAGAGCATACGCCAGGGAGTCGAAGGAAGAGGTGTATATCTCACCATTTCCGACGGCTCCTCTTTTTTTGTTCCGGGTGAATGTATTTTCACCCTACATCTTGTAGAAGGAATGGAAATCGGCGAAGAGTTGTTCTATGCTATTGAAGAGCAGTCTTGTATGCTTTCGGCATGGACCAAGGCCCTTGATCTTGTCGGGAGGCGGGAACACAGCGCTTTCGAACTTCGTGGAAAGCTTTCGCGTCGCGGTTTTTCCGACCAAGTGATTCATTCGGTGATATCTCGCTTGGAGGAACTCCACCTTCTCGACGATAAGCGATTTTCCGAGATGTGGGTGGGATCAAGAATACGCCGACATCCTGAAGGGAAAGCGAAGTTGCTGGCGGGGCTGGCGTCGAAAGGGGTCGATCGGACCATTGCCCGAACGGTCGTCGATACCCTTTTAGGACCTGAAGAGGAAACTGCGGCTCTTGAAGCGGCCGCCCGAAAACTGTTTCGCAAAGATGGTGTTTCGCGGAAGTCTATGGCGGCATCTCTGGCACGAAAGGGATTTTCCCGATCGAACGTTATGCGGACTGTTGAGAAGTTTTTTGGTCCTTCGGAAGGTTTGCATTGACCTTTTAGATATTTTTGTTACAATAAAGGATATTCAGAAAACGGGCGAAGGAGATATACAATCCATGGCCAAAAATGGGAAAAAAGTGAGGATCTTTTCCGCACTTGAAGTCGCCAATATTTGTGGAGTTGTGAATCAAACTGCGATAAACTGGATAAAAAGCAATCATTTGAAGGCATTCACCACGCCCGGAGGTCAATACCGAATTTATGCCGAAGATTTGCTCTCGTTTCTCGAAGGGCGAGGTATGCGAATCCCCGAAGAGCTTGAAGACCTGCAGCGCCAGAAAGATCAAGATAAAGTTCTTATAATTGATGATGATCGAGAGCTGAATGATATGCTGAAACAATTTTTTTCCCGCAAGATGCCCGATTGGCAGATTAGTCAGGCTTTTGACGGCTTTGAAGCCGGTGTCGTTTTAAGTCGGGAGAAACCCGATATCGTCATCTTGGATATCGATCTCCCGGGAGTCAACGGACACCAGCTTTGCACCAAAATTAAAAAAGATGAGAGCCTCGGTTCGCCGGTTATCATTTCCGTGAGCGGCCTGGACGATGAGGCGGAGTCAGAAAAGATTATCAGCGAGGGTGCCGACGCCTTTTTTGCCAAGCCTGTTGATTTCGGTTCCCTTCTTGCTGCCGTTCAGGATCTTGTGGCTGCCAGGGGGTAGCGTACATGCATGAGGAACGAAAAGGCCTTGTTTTAATTGTGGAGGATGAGGATTCCATACGTCTTACCCTCCGTGACTATCTTCAGAAGAAAGGTTTTAAGGTGCTGGTTGCTTCCGATGGTGTCGGCGCTATAAAGCAGCTTCTGGATCATGCCATAAAAGTTATAGTGACCGATTATCGTATGGATATTCTCGGCGGAGATTACTGGATAAAATTTCTTGATACCTATTGCAAGGATAAACGCATCTTCATCACGAGCGGATTTCTTCGACCGGAATTCAGTATCCCCTTTGAAGTGATCTACAAGCCTTTCGATTATGCGTTACTGGCGGAAAAGGTGGGAGACGCCCTCGATTCTGAATTGCAGGTTTGAATTTGGCAGCCTACCGAATTGCCGTGTCGGGACGGGTCCAGGGGGTCGGTTTTCGCTACTCGGCAAAGCTGGCCGCCGACCGTGCGCGAATCAATGGGTGGGTACGCAACGAATATGACGGAAGCGTTCTTCTTTATGCTGAAGGAAGCCTGAAGGCGTGTCAGGCGTTCATCGCGTGGTGCAAGGAAGGTCCGTCGATGGCCAGAATCGACACTGTACGCGTAAAGGAAGTTCCACCCGAAGGCATACGCGGCTTTTCCGTTCGTTATTGACGGGCCGCCGGTAAATTGAAATTGTCATACATGCCATAAAACGTAAAAAAGCTGCCCGGCGGGAACCGGACAGCTTTTTTTGTAAAACAAAGCTTTTAGGATGTTAGCGTTTGATGGAATAAAAGGCCTTCATGCCGGGATATTCGGCGACGCCTTCGAGATAATCCTCGATTCTCATAAGCTGGTTGTACTTAGCCAGTCGGTCGGTTCGGCTCAAAGAACCGGTCTTGATCTGTCCCGTCTCCAGTCCGACAACCAGATCCGCGATGAAGCTGTCTTCGGTCTCGCCCGATCGGTGAGAAACAACGGCGGTATAACCGGCCCTCTTCGCCATATCGACTGCTTCGAAGGTTTCGGTAAGGGTTCCAATCTGATTTACCTTGATGAGGATGGAGTTTGCAATGCCCTCGCTGATTCCTTTTCTCAGACGCTTGGTGTTTGTTACAAACAGGTCGTCACCCACCAGCTGTACCTTCTTGCCGATCTTGTCGGTGAGGTATTTCCAGCCTTCCCAGTCGTCTTCGGCCATGCCGTCTTCGAGGCTGATGATCGGATATTTCTCTGTCCAGCTTGCCCAGTAATCGGCCATTTCGGTACTTGAGTATTCTGCGCCGGTGGACCAGCGAAGCTTATACTTGCCGCTCTTTTCGTCGTAGAACTCGCTTGCGGCAGGATCGAGAGCAATCATGACATCTTCGCCTGGGCGGTATCCCGCTTTTTCGATGGCCTGAAGAATAAGCTCACAAGCCTCTTCATTGCTCTTCAGGTTGGGTGCGAAACCGCCCTCGTCTCCCACTGCTGTGCTGTAACCCTTGTCCTTCAGGATGGATTTGAGGTTGTGGAACACCTCGGCGATCATGCGAATGCCGCCGCGGACATTCTGGGCGCCGACGGGCATGACCATAAACTCCTGGAAGTCCACGGAGTTGTCGGCATGAGAGCCGCCGTTGAGAATGTTGGCCATGGGAACCGGAAGAACGGTTGCGTGGTAGGCTCCGAGATACTTGAAAAGAGGCACACCGAGAAAGTCGGCGGCTGCCCTTGCTACCGCCATGGATACACCCAGAATGGCGTTGGCACCAAGTTTTGCCTTGTTCTCGGTGCCGTCGAGTTCGATCATGGTGCGGTCGATATCAACCTGGTCGAGGACATCCAGTCCAACCAGCTCACCGGCAAGGGTGTCGTTGACATTTTCCACGGCCTTGAGCACGCCCTTTCCCATGAAACGGCTCTTATCGCCGTCGCGAAGTTCCACGGCCTCATGTACACCGGTCGAGGCCCCCGATGGAACAGCCGCACGTCCCATGGATCCATCTTCAAGAACGACATCAACTTCCACAGTGGGGTTACCACGGGAGTCGAGAATTTCTCTTGCTTCAATAAATTCAATAGTACTCATCATACCTCTCCTGTGCTGGTATTTCCTTCTATTTATTCAAACTATCCAATGAATAGCCAGTCAAGTCAAGGGCTGCTTGACCCCTCTTTCCGGGGAAGCTACAATAGCCGCAATGAGATACCGTCATCTGTTCGGTAAAACACTCAGAAGTACTCCTCAGGATGTAAAGAGCGAGGGGCTTTCGTTTTTGCTTCGCGGAGGTTTTATACGCCCGCTCGGGCATGGTCTTTATTCCTATCTTCCTCTTGGTATCAAGATGGTCGAAAAGCTGAGAAAGATCATCAGAGAGGAGATGGATCGTCTCGGTGGTCAGGAGGTTTCGGTACCGCTGGTAAACCCCGCCGATATTTGGAAGCGTTCGGGCCGGGAACACCTGATAGACCGCGATATGATCAGGTTCTCCGATCGGAGCGGACGCCGCTATGTCCTTTCTCCCAGCCACGAAGAGGCTTTTGTCGAATTGGCTCGCTACGGGCTCCGATCGTATCGGGATTTTCCCGTTCTTCTTTTTCAGTTCCAAAGGAAATTCCGGGATGAGGAACGGGTGCGTCAGGGGCTTGTTCGGCTGAAAGAGTTTGAAATGAAGGATGCCTACTCCTTTCATCGCAGCGCTACGGCCCTCAATAATTTTTTTCCGAAGATGTTTGCCGCCTACGAGCGGATTTTTTCTCGCTGCGGCCTTGATATTCTCACGGCGGAATCCGGAGTCGGATATATGCGGGGAGAAAAGGCCTATGAGTTCCTGCTTCCCAGCGACTTGGGCGACGATGTCGTCATGAGCTGCCCGGTTTGCGGATATCGGGCCAATCGCCATGTTGCACGGGGGAGGAAACAGTACAGCCAGGGGGTGCCGGGGCGGATGGAGGAGGTTCCCACTCCCGGCATCCAAACCATCGACGGGGTTTCCGAATTCCTCGGTGTACAGAATTCTTCACTCATGAAGTCTATTGTCTATCGTACTCCCGATGGCTATGCCATGGCGGTTGTTCGCGGCGACTACGACATCAGCGAGGAAAAGCTTTCCGCCTATCTTGGCAAACCCCTGATCGCCTTTGCCGGGCCCTCCGAACTTACCTCCCTCGGTCTGGTTCCCGGTTGTCTTGGTCCCCTCTCCGCTCCCTCTACGTTGCCCGTTGTCGTCGACGACAGTGTGGCAGGCTCGGTGAATCTCATCACCGGAGGGGGAAAACCCGATACCCATATTCTGAACTGCAATTTCGGCCGTGATTTCGAGAGCGAGCACGTTGTCGATATCGCCATGATAAGGAAATCGGATCGATGCATTCAATGCGGGACTCCGCTCGAAGCGGTTAGGGCCATCGAACTGGGGAATATCTTCAAGCTTGGAGATTTCTATGCGAAGGGAATGGAGCTTGTATTTAGAGAGGAGAACGGTAAGAGGCTCTATCCCCACATGGGTTCTTACGGAATCGGTATCGACAGGCTTCTCGGCGCTATTGCCGAAACGAAAAGAGACGCCCGTGGGCTGCTTTGGCCGCCTTCTCTGGCCCCTTACCGCTTTTTCCTGATGGGGATCGGCAAGGGAGAATCCGTAAGGAGGGAAGTGGAGCAACTCTATGCATCGATAAGTGAGGATACGCTTATCGACGACCGGAGCGAATCTCCCGGTGTTAAGTTCAAAGATTCGGAATTGATGGGAATTCCCTGGCGGATCGTAATCAGTGCTTCCACTCTGGAAGATGGACGGGCCGAACTCTACGATAGAAGAGCGGATAGGCGGAGGCTTGTGCCTCTTGCAGATATTCGTTCGGTGGTCAGGGCGCTCCGGGAGGAGTCGTGATGGGCCATCGGGTCATCCTTTCATCCGAGGTGGTGGATCAGATCATTTTTGCCATGGAAAACCAGGAAGAGAGCTTTCTTTTTCATATGGAGAAGCTTGAGGTAGTTCCTGCTGCGGGTTTTGAAACGGAGGATGAGGGTGAATCCCTATCCGAAAAACTGGTTTCCATACCGCGTTGGTCGTCTGCCGACGGCTTTCGGCTCATGGAAAAATTCGTTTCGAGCCTGAATAACCCCATGTATCGGGAGGAACTTAGTCGTGCCCTTGCCGGAGGAAAGGGGGTCTTTCGGCGGTTTAAGGATATTCTCAAGAATCATGGTCCGCTTGAGAAGTTGTGGTACTCCTTCAAAGAACATGAGATGCGGCAAACGGTGCGGGATTGGTTTCACAGGAATGAAGAGGCCCGAGACCTTGCCTCTCTTGGTCCGGAACCGGAAGAGACCGGCGAGCTTGTGCTTAGTGATTTCCCGCTTGAGGTACAGACCCTCCCGGAGCCGGTGGAAGAGGAGCTGGTGGAATATTGTTTTCAGAGGCTTTTTCCGGAGTCCGAGGAACTTCTCTTTCGCAGTTTTGTCGAGGAGTGCATGCTTGTGCTGGAAAACGGAGACGAGGTGGTAATGGTCTCCGCCGCCGCCCCTGACGGTGGTCGTGCCGGTTTTGCTCTTATGGCTGGATTCAATGCCGAAGAAGGGTTTGTGTTTCGTCTGCCTCTGCTCTTCGTGGATCCCCGTTTTCGGGGACTTGGCCTTGCAAAGCTATTGATAGAACAGGTACGGGAAGAGGCTGCCGCAAGAGAGGCTGCTGGTTTGCTGCTGGATGTCCCTGGTAATGGCGCGGTTTTGCTTCCTTTTCTGGAAGAGGCCGGCTTTAGCACTGTTCGGCGAAGTTGTTTTGTGAATTTACGCTTACAATAGTAATTACCATTGCCTACTGTGCTTGTCAAAGGCCAATATCTGTTTTAGTCTATAGAGCAAGTTTTTTTTTATAAGGAGTGAAAGATGAAAAGGAGCTTTTTAGTCATCTTTGCCCTACTTCTTGTTGCCGGCCTTGCTTTTGCAGGTGGTACTCAGGAAGGTGGTTCCGCGGCAACGTCGGAACCTGCGGCGAAAGAAATCAAGAATCCGGATACCTTTGTGTATGCCAGTTACGGCACCGTAGAGAGCTTGGACCCCGCCCGAGCCTATGACGAAGTATCCGGCGGTGTAATCCAGAATTTATACGAGACATTGGTCTTCTTCGACGGTTCTGCCGTGGACAAGTTCGTTCCCGTTCTCTGTGAGGAGGTTCCTACGGTTGAGAACGGCGGCATTTCCAATGGCGGAAAGACCTATACATTCAAAATCAGAAAGGGAATCAAATTCCATAGCGGAAATGAGCTCACTCCTGAGGTGGTGCGGTACTCCTTTATCCGTTCCCTGGTGACCGATCCCGACGCTGGCCCCGTCTGGATGCTCTATTTCCCCCTCTTCGGTACCTACTCAAGCCGTGACGGGGATGGAAACATCGTTGCAAAATGGGAAGATTTGCAGAATGCAATTCAGGTTAAGGGAGACTCGGTGGTTTTCAATCTGAAAGCCCCTTTTCCTCCATTTCTTGCGATTCTTTCGGGCTATTGGTCTGCGATTGTGGATAAGGATTTCGTTATTGCCAACGGCGGTTGGGACGGCACCGAGTCCACCTGGAAGAGCTACAACGCTCCTGCCAACGGAGAAGAAACCCTTAACGATATCGCTTCCGGCACCGGCCCTTACAAGCTTGACCGCTGGGAACGCGGTGTAGAGGTCGTTATGACGCGAAACGAGGATTTCCACGGTGAAAAGCCTGCTCTTGCTAAGGGAATTTACAAAGTGGTTGATGAATGGTCGACCCGGAAACTGATGCTTCTCCAGGGCGATGCGGATTGTGTCGAGGTAGATCCCCTTTATTACGATGAGATGGAGAAAGAGAGCGGTATTACCGTTGTCAAAGATTTGAAAGAACTCGGTGTTCGTGCAATTAACTTCAATCAGGATATCAATGCCACGGACAACCCTGCTATTTATAGTGCAAAACTGGACGGAGATGGTATTCCCTCCGATTTCTTTACGGATAAAGATGTTCGTCTTGCTTTCAGTTACTGCTGGGATGAAGATACCTATATCTCCGACATCCTGAACGGGGCTGGTATCGACTGTCCCACTCCCCATGTTTCCGGACTTCCCTACCGAAACGATTCCCTTAAGCGGATTCCCTATGATCCTGCACAGGCCGAAGCGCATTTTAAAAAGGCCTGGGGCGGACAGGTTTGGGACAAGGGTTTTAAGATGGATTTCCTCTACAACACAGGAAACGAGGTGCGTGAGGCTTCCGTCAAGATGCTGGCCGAAAACATCATGAAGCTCAATCCGAAGTTTAAGATTAATGTTCGCGGAATCGAATGGGCCAGTTATGTTCAGGCCACCCGTGCCAGGACTCTGCCCCTTTTCTACATCGGTTGGGGGGCTGATTATCCCCACCCCGATAACTTTATGACGACCTATATGCACTCACAGGGTGTTTACGGCGGTCGATGCGGTTACAACAACCCCGAGGCGGACCGTCTCCTCGAGGCCGGAGCCATCGAAACCGATCCTGCCAAGGCGAAAGAGATTTACTACCGCATACAGGATATATGGCTGGAGGATGCTCCCGGTATCGTTATGCATCAGCCGGTATCCCGCCGATACTTTAAGGACTGGGTAAAGGGCTATGTTTTCCATCCCATGGAGAACCATCCCCTTATTTTCAGCCAGTTTACAAAAGAGTATTAATATCGGCTTTCCATCAATCTATAACGGCTTCCCGGTTCTCTTACCGGGGAGCTGTTCCTTCCGATTGATTTTCATATACGATTCGGAGAAAACCTGTGAGTCTTGTTAACTATATCATTCGAAGACTATTCTTTATGATCTTTGTTCTGCTGGGGGTTTCCATCCTGGTTTTTTCGGTGATGATGCTTCTTCCTCCCGGTATGCGGGCGGCTGCCTATGTCACCAACGAAAAGATCTCCCCCGATCAGTTCGAAAATATTATCAGAACCTACGGCCTGGACGACCCTGCCCCGGTTCAGTATTTCCGCTGGATGGGTAATGTATTAAAGGGCGATTTCGGCTATTCCGCTACTGCCGAGGCTCCCGTCCTTTCGGCCTTTAAAAGCTACTTTCCCGTTACCTTCGAGCTTGTCCTCTATTCGACACCTCTTATTATTCTTTTCGGGGTTTGGCTTGGGACCCTGGGGGCCATCCACAAGGATACGCCCATTGATCACGGGTCCAGAATTTTCGCAATTATCGGCTATTCTTTACCGACCTTCTGGCTCGGCCTTATTTTGTTGATGCTTTTCTATGGGCTCCTCGGTATTTTCCCGCCTGGGACCCTTTCCAATGAAGGAAAAGACTTATTATATAGTCAGGGATTTCATCATTACACATCCCTTATCACCATAGATGCCATACTCAACGGTCGGTGGGGCCTTTTTAAAGATGCTCTCATGCATCTTCTTTTGCCTATCATCAATCTTGTCATCCTTTCTTCGGCCCTGATCATGCGCCTCATGCGAAGTAACATGCTGGAACAGCTTGGACAGGATTATATTCGGACCGCTCTTGCAAAGGGCGCCGACAGGCGGACCATCAACTATAAACATGCACGGCGAAATGCCCTGTTGCCGGTCATAACGGTCAGTGGTGTCATGTTTGCCAATTTGATGGGTGGTATGGTGATTACCGAGACCATCTTCAGCAGAAAGGGACTCGGGTGGTGGATGGCACGAGCTGCGACCCAGCTTGATGTCTCGGCAGTCATGTTCAACGTACTGTTTCTCGGTATGGTTTTTGTTACGGTGAATCTGATTGTTGATATCATCTATGCGGCTATCGATCCGAGAATCCGTCTTGGGTGAGTAAGGAGTCTTACGTTATGCAGACAAACGACAATCAGCAGACCATCAACGCCGAGGCGGTTAAGCCGGTAGTAAGATCGGCCCATCCCCGATGGAAAGAGTTCGGTTTTTCGATGAAGCGGCTCTTCAAGAATCCTCTGACCATCATCGGTGTATCCATTATTCTCTTTTTCGCAGTTCTGGCAATTTTTGCCCCTTTACTGGCCCCGCCCGAGTATCCGGATGATCCCTATAAGATGCCTCACAACGGCTGGAAGATGACTCCGTCGCCTCCCTCTGCGGAGAATCCCCTCGGTACCCTTCCGCAACAGTACGACATTCTGTACGGTATCATCTGGGGGGCGCGAAACGCCTTCAAGATTGGTATTCTTGTCGTTCTTGCGAATTTGGTCGTGGGTATTGTTCTTGGTGCCCTTGCCGGTTATTTCGGGGGGGTCGTCGATGAGATCATCATGAGAATAACCGACATCTTTTATTCGATTCCATTCCTTGTCATGGCGATGGCCCTTGTTGTGGCCATCGGGCGAGGATTGCAGTCGATTGTTATTGTGCTCATTATTTTGAACTGGCCCAGCTATACGCGGGTTATTCGTTCGGAGATTTTGGTTGTCCGGGACATGGATTATGTTCAGGCGGCAAAGGCGAGCGGAGCGGGGCATCTTTGGACCCTCATCCGCCATGTTATGCCCAACAGTATTTTTTCGGTTATTATTGTCGCTTCGATGCAGATAGGTACCACGGTCCTTTCTGCGGCGAGCCTTTCCTTTCTCGGGCTTGGATCCGGGGCCGAATATGCCGATTGGGGGCAGATGGTTTCCACGTGCAGAAACTGGATCGTCGGGCCTCCGGGTGATCGGCTTGCCTTTTGGTATGTGGTGTTGATTCCCGGCTTCACCATCGCGCTGTTTGTACTCGGATGGAACCTTCTCGGGGACGCCATTCGTGACGTTTTCGATCCAAAGATGCGGAGAAAATAGTGGAAAAGCTTGCTGATACGAAGGAGCTCTATACCAATTTTTATACTTTCGAGGGCGTCGTTAAAGCGTTGAACGGAGTCAGTATCCATGTCAACAAGGGGGAGACCTACGGCCTCGTGGGCGAATCGGGATGTGGCAAAAGCGTGACCGTCCGTTCCATGATGCGGATTGTACAGGCTCCCGGCCGAATCGAAAGCGGACAGATTCATCTCTTTTTCAGCGAAGAGCAGCGGGACAAGGCGATCGATATCGTCGGCCGTAGCGAAGCATTTATGCAGACGATCCGGGGAAACGACATCTCCATGATCTTCCAGGAGGCCTCCAGTTCTCTAAATCCTGTGCTTTCCATTGGTGAACAGGTAGGAGAGAGTTTTCGGTTTCACCGTATGCCCCAGATGCTCGAAGAAACGGAAAAAAGACTTTCAGAAGATATAGATGCCGGAAAGGGATTTGTCCCCTACAAGAAGATGATTCGTGGCCTCATGGCTCGGGAACGGGCGGTATATGAACGGCATAATCGATTGGTGCTTGAGATTGATGAACAGCTCTACCGCCTTGAAGAGGCCACAGATACCTCTGATATTAGAAAACGGGAGGCTTTGAAACGACACCGGGAGCATATTCGAAAGAGGGCTCCTTTGGTTCAATTTGCCTCGCATGTTCCTTTTTTCAAGCGTTATCGAAAGCGGATTGCCCTTACCATCAGGGGGTATGTGATCGATCTTTTGCGGCAGTTGGGGGTTCCCAATCCCGACAATGTGGTGGATCGATATCCCCATGAACTTTCCGGCGGCATGCAGCAGCGTATCGTCATAGCCATTGCTTTGGCATGTCATCCCCGTATGTTGATTGCCGATGAGCCGACAAGTAATCTCGATGTTACCATTCAGGCCCAGATTCTCGACCTCATCAAGAAGCTAAAAGAAACCCTTATTTCTTCAGTACTGTTTATTACCCATGATCTCGGTGTTGTTGCCGAGGTGTGTGACCGGGTCACGGTTATGTATGCCGGTGATGCGGTGGAGACGGCGGAAGTAAAGGAACTTTTTAAGGATCCGCTTCACCCCTATACCAAGGGGCTGATGAATTCGGTTCCGAAGGTTGAGCAGGAGGGGGCCTTACAAACCATTCCCGGAACGGTCCCCAATTTGATCCATCCGCCGACAGGCTGCCGATTCCATCCCCGTTGTCCTTATGCGATGGATATCTGCAAGAAAGAAAAGCCGGTCACTATCGAGCATTCGAAGGATCACTTTGTCGCGTGTCATCTCTTCACGGGGGAAAAGCATAATGAACGATAACATCCTTGATATCAGAAATCTGAAAAAATACTACCCCGTAAAGGGGGGTGTCATGCGTCGGCATATCGCCGATGTGAAGGCTGTGGACGATGTCTCTTTCCAGATTAAGCGAGGCGAATGTCTCGGTATGGTTGGAGAATCCGGATGTGGTAAGACAACTCTGGGAAAGGCTATTTTGCGGCTTCATGATGCCACCGCCGGTCGTGTCTATCTTGATCAGGATGCAGAAAAGATTGAGGAGCTTGAGGCCTTGCTTGCTTCCGACAAGCAGGAGAATGTCGCAAAGGCCGAGGCCATGAGAAAGATGATGGACCTTACCCGCCTCAAGGGCAAGGCCATGAAAGAAGCCCGACGAAAGATCAATATCGTTTTCCAGGACCCCTCAAACTCCCTTAATCCTCGACTACTGATTAAGGATATCGTCGGTGAGCCAATGATAATCCAGCATGTCTATTCCAGTGTGGCAGAGGTTGATGAACGGGTAGTCGAGTTGCTTGGCACCGTCGGTCTTTCCCGTGAGCACATGCGTCGATATCCTCATGAGTTCTCCGGAGGACAGCGGCAGCGTATTGCCGTGGCCCGTGCCCTTGCAACCAATCCCAAGTTTATCTTGATGGATGAGCCTACCAGCGCCCTCGACGTTTCGGTACAGGCACAGATCCTGAATCTGCTTAAAAAACTTCAGGATGAATTCCAGCTTACCTATCTTTTTGTCACCCACCACCTCCTGGTGGTGAAGTATATCACTCAGCGGATTGCCGTAATGTATCTGGGAAAGATGATGGAGCTCTCTCAGACGCCTGAGCTGTTCAAGACACCGCTGCATCCCTACACCAAGGCGCTGCTTTCTGCAATTCCCATTCCGGATCCTGAGACCAAGATTGAAAAGATCATCCTTTCGGGGGATGTTCCAAATCCTCTGAACCCTCCGTCCGGTTGCCGTTTCCATCCCCGTTGTCCCTATGCCAAGGAGATTTGCAAAGAACGCATTCCCGCGCTTGAGGATGCCGGAGGCGGCCATCTTGTCGCCTGCCACAGATGGCGGGAACTCAATTGAACAAAAAAACGGCCGTCTCCATGGAGATCGGCCGTTTTTTTTGTAAATAGCCTCATTCTTGTTAACTCTGTTCGATTATGTCGATTATTGTGGTCCGATACATTCTATCAATGCTTGTAAAAAAAAATTGACGGATAATGAAATATGGTTAATAATAAACTTACGTTGTTGGAAAAACGTTTTACCAAATTTGGAAAAACGTTTTTCCATGGTGGAATATACATTATTTTAAGGAGGACAAGATGAGAAAACAATTGGTCATCATGTTGGCTTTGGCATTGACAGTAACCACGCTGTTTGCCAACGGAAATACCGAAACGGGGGCTTCTGCTGACTCAGGACAGCTTCGCGTTTGTATTGTGTACAGCGGAAACTTAGGAGATAAATCCTATAACGACTCGTGCGATGCAGGAGCCACCCTGGCCGAACAGGAGCTCGGCGTCAAAGTAAAAAATCTGCAAGGCACCACTTCGGATGAATGGAAGGCAAATCTGCTTTCCGCATGCGAAGTCCAGTACGATTTGATTATTTGTTCTTCCTCAAATTTTGAAGAGTATCTAAAGGAGTGTGCTCCGCTGTATCCGAATATCAAGTTTGCAATCATCGATACTGTGGTGAAGCAGGATAATGTAGAATCCATTAGTTTTGCTCAAAACCAGGGATCGTTTTTAGCCGGCGCCGCTGCTGCAATGTTCACGACGCATGCGGAGATCCCCGGTGTAAATGACAAAGCGGTTATTGGATGGGTCGGCGGAATGGATATCCCTGTATTGCATGACTTCTATATCGGTTATGAAGAGGGTGCCAAATATATCAACCCGGACATAAAAATTCTTCAGTCCTTTGCAGGATCCTGGAATGATCCCCTAAAAGGTAAAGAGCTCACGCTTGCTCAGTTCGAACAGGGAGCAGATATTGTCATGAATGTCGCATCTGGTACTGGTCCAGGGATTCTGGAAGCAGCAAAGGATGCGGGTAAGTATGCAATAGGGGTAGATCTGAACCAGGATAATGATCAACCGGGAAGTGTCTTGACTTCGCAGCTGAAACGAGTAGATAGGGCCTGTTATTTAGTCATCAAATCCGTTGTCGACGGGACGTTTAGCGGGGGAAATACCAGATATCTCACTCTTTCTGACGGTGGTGTGAGTCTGACCGATTTTAGTGTTATGAAAGCTTATCTCGGTAATAAGTTCCCTCAAGACATTGTTGATAAAATTGAGGTGCTTCAGAAGAAAATTATTTCCGGAGAAATCGTAGTGGACAATTACAAAGGTTTTGGTCCGGAGAAATAACATTCGATTGTTGAAGGCCGTTGGCAAAGATAAGGCCAGAAGCCGATAGAAGATATAATCTCATCTATCGGTTTCATCGTTTTATCGAAAAAGCAGGGGAACGAAATTGAGTGAAAATATTATTGAAATGCACGATATTGTCAAAATGTTCGGAACTGTTCAAGCAGTAAAGAACGGACATTTTACTTTGAAAAAAGGAGAGATACATTCCCTGATAGGCGAGAATGGCGCCGGTAAATCCACGATGATGAAGCTTTTGTACGGAATGTATCCCATAAATAATGGCTCTATTTTTGTCAATGGCAAGCATGTTGAACAAATTACGCCTAAACGTGCCATAGCGATGGGGATTGGTATGGTTCACCAAGAATTTATGTTGGTGAATCAGCTGACAGTACTGGAGAACATCATACTGGGATTTGAGCCTCAAAAAGGACTTGTTATTGATTTTGATGCTGCGAAAAAAAAAGTTAAGCAATATATCGATCAATATGGAATGGAAGTTCAGTTAAATAAAAAAGTAAGCCAAATAAGCCTTGGAGAAGCTCAACGAGTAGAGATTATCAAAGTACTTTCACGCGGGGCCAATGTAATCATTCTTGATGAGCCGACGGCCGTACTAACGCCTCAGGAAACAGAACGGCTGTTCGTCATTCTGGAGAACCTGAAGAAAGATGGGAAATCCCTTGTGTTCATTTCCCATAAACTCAATGAAGTCATGGACATTTCCGACAGAATCAGCGTTATGCGGCAAGGCTCTTCCATTGGTACGGTTAATAAAAAGGATACGTCTCAGCGAGAGCTTGCGAAAATGATGATTGGAAGAGAACTTTTCCTAAATATCAAACGCGAAAGTGCCGTTGTGGGCGAAACGATATTGGATGTACAACATGTATGGGTGTCTGGGGAGAAAGAAATTTCTAAGATACGAGACGTGTCCTTCTCTGTTCGCCAGGGAGAGATTGTTGGAATTGCCGGTATTGATGGTAATGGACAAAGTGAGCTTGTGGAAGCTATCACAGGACTGCGAAGGGTTGAAAAGGGAAAAATCTTTCTTAAGAAAAAAGATATAACCAATATATCGCCCAAGAAAATTCGAAACCATGGCTTAACGCACATTCCTGAAGATCGCAATACCAGGGGTTTGAATCGAAATATGACGATCTCTGATAACCTTATTGCAAGTAAGATTGATGAGCGTCCCTATTCGAAGGGGCTGATGATGGCCCCTTCCGGAATTCGGTTGAAAGTGGAGTCTCTCATAAAAGCATTTGATATTCGTCCTCATGATCCTGACGTTTTTGCGTCAGCTTTGTCTGGTGGTAATGCACAAAAGATTGTAGTTGCACGGGAAGTTGGGACAGCTAAGACCTTTCTTGTTGCATCACAGCCTACTCGTGGAGTAGACATTGGTGCAATTGAATCAATCAGGACAATTATCGAGGAAGAAAAAGCGAAGGGGGTAGGTATTCTTCTTGTCTCAGCTGATTTAGAAGAAATTCTATCTCTTTCTAGTCGGATCATCGTTATGCATGAGGGCCGAATCATGGGAGAGATGGATATCGAGGATGCAAACGAAGAAAATATTGGGCTTTTGATGATGGGTGGAAAATCTCCCAGTGATAACAAGGAGAGCCTGTGAGCATGAAGAAAAATTTTCAAAATAGCATGGTGGGGGCTGCTCGAAAGGTTCTGCTTACTATGCTTCTTGCCTTGGGAATTGGTGCTGTTTTTATTCTTTGTATTGGACAGAATCCGATTTCTGCATATGCAGCATTGTTTAGAGGCGCGTTCGGTGGAAAACTACAGATAGGAACTACACTCGCAAATTTTGGCCCTTTGTTACTAACTTCCCTGGCATTTGCGATTGCCGCCCATGGAGGTGCTTTTAATGTTGGTGTGGAAGGCGAAGTATATCTGGGAGGTATTGTAGCGGCTTTCATCGGCATCTATTGGACGGCTTTACCAAAGCCGATTATGCTAATCGCCTGTTTTGCAGGTGCAATGGTCATTGGTGCCTTATGGGCATATATTCCCGGAGCTTTGAAGGCCCATTATAATGTCAGCGAAGTCTGTACAACGATTTTAATGAATAGTGTTGCCTTGTATATCTGTTCATATCTTGTCAACGGCTCCATGAGTGCCGGTGTTGCGAATGCGCAATCAAAACCTGTTCATGTACGTTTGTACCAATTCATGAAACCTAGCAGTGCCAATGTGGGACTCTTCATTTCCATCGCTGTAGTAATTGTAATTATTTATCTCTTTTATCGATCGAATTTGGGCTTTAAGCTTCGCTCTGTAGGGACCAACCCCCAATTCTCTGAATGCATGGGTATCAATCCTAAACACGTATTTATCAATTCCATGATGCTTAGTGGTGTTTTGGGGGGCTTGACCGGTTGCATCGAAATATTGGGTGTCCATGGCTACTATTTGGATAACTTTGCAACTAACCTCGGGTTTAACGGCATGTTGGCTGCCTTGATCGCAAAAAACAACTTGATCTTTACGCCATTTATAGCCTTTTTCCTAGCTATTCTACGGTCAGGAGCCTTGGGAATGCAACAATCAACTGGTGTCCCTAAATCTATCGTCGATACTATTACGGCAATTTTCATCATCTTTGCGACAATGGAAACGTTATTCCAAGGTAAAACCAGGGAACAAAAAAAAGCGCTCTTAAAAATTTTGGCTCACACAAAAGTTAAACGGCAGAGTATGGGGGCAAGAAAATGAATTGGGAAAGTATTTTTAACGTTTCATTGCTCTATGCAACATTTCGTTCGGCTACTCCTATTATTTATGCTGCATTGTGTGCTGCGTTGACCCAGCAAGCTGATATCCTAAATATAGGAACCGAAGGAATCATGCTTACCGGCGCTTTTGCTGCTGTTGCTGTGAGTTATTTGAGTGGAAGCTGGTTTCTTGGCGTGCTTATGGCAATGTTTGCCGGCCTTCTTATGGCTCTGATAATGGCCGTTGCACACCTAAAATATAAGGCTGATATTTGCGCGATCGGGATGGGAATCAACATGTTCGCACTGGCCATTACCAAATTTTTGTTAAACAGTGTACTGGGAAAGCGTGGAACATTTTCCGACCCTCTTATAGTCCCGATTCCACGTGTAAAGATACCGCTTCTTGAAGGCTCTGGAATATTAAATAGTATATTCAACAATTGGGCGATTACGGAGTGGTTTGTCATCTTTCTTATTGCCTTTATGAGTTTTGTTTTTTACAAAACAAAATGGGGTCTGCATTTGCGTGCCGTAGGACAGTCTGCTTTGGCAGCGCAAAGTGCCGGCATCAATGTTACTGCCATGAAATATAATGCCATTGCGATTTCCGGAGTGATTGGGGGCTTGGCAGGTGCTCATTTGTCCCTCGGTTATTCAAACCTTTTTACAGAAAATATGACAAATTCCCGGGGATTTATGGGGGTTGCGGCCATGTTTTTTGGAGGTGCAGATCCCTTGTTGACATCAGTCGGGTGTTTGGTATTTGGCTTTGCAGATTCCATCGGTTGTAGATTACAATCCTTCGGAATTCCAGCACAGATAGTGTTGCTTATGCCATATGTAGTAACGATCGTTGTCCTTTCGATTTCTATGATTTCGAAACACTATGCAGAGATGCAGCGAAAAAGTTCGCTTATCGGCGGTTAAGGAGAACATAGTGGAAAAGCAAAAAATTATTTTAGACTGTGATCCCGGACATGATGATGCCATTGCGATCATGCTTGCAGGCAAAAACCCTGCTCTCGATTTATTGGGAATCACTGTTGTTGCGGGTAATCAGACATTGGATAAAACAGTGAAAAATACATTGAATGTATGTCAGTATCTCAATCTGGATATACCGGTATATGCGGGATGCGGTCGGCCGATGATACGTCATCAGCAGATGGTTGCCTCCGATATTCATGGTAAAACGGGACTCGATGGTCCAACTTTTGGACCCTTGGTGAAAAAGGCTGAGAAAAAACATGCAGTGAATTTCATAATTGAAACTGTTATGTCTTCTTCAGACGATATTATCATTGTCACGACCGGTCCAATGACAAACGTGGCAATGGCGATGCGTATGGAGCCTAAGATCGTTCCCAAGATCAAAGGTTTTCTTTTTATGGGTGGCTCATACAGTAATGGAAATGTGACTCCAGCTGCTGAATTCAATATTATTACCGATGGGGATGCCGCATTTGTGGTATTCGATAGTGGCCGTCCATTAACAATGGTGGGCCTTGATGTTACACGAAAAGTGCTGTGCACTCCTGATGTTATTGACAGGATGAGCAAAGTTGAAACACCTGCAGCACGTCTTTTCGTCGATCTCATGAACTTTTTTAATAAGACACAACGGGAAACATTCGGCTGGCCGGGAGGGCCGGTTCACGATCCTGTTACCATTGCGTCACTTCTCAATCCGGCATTACTTACAACAAAATTTGTGCATGCTGAAGTTGATATCCGGAGTATCCAAAGTTACGGCAGAACAAACTGTGACCTTTTTCATTATCAAAAATTAGAACCAAACTGCAATGTAGCAGTGGATATTGATGTGGAAAGATTTTGGGATCTTATTGAACAAGCTCTTTACCAATATTCGTAAAGGAAAATATGAAAGATGAAAGATTTAGAAACAATCTTGGAAATGCACAAAAAAGAGTATCTTCACAGGTTGGAAGATCTTGTTGCTTTAGATACTCGTGATTTGGGTCATGGTATTGAGGGGGGACGGGAAAAGATAGGTCAGGATTACCTGATTGATTTGTTTCACTCCATGCATGCCGATGAAGTTAGGATAGATCCTATTCAAGAGGATGCCATTAAGCGTACCTATGCTAAATATCATGAGGGGAATCTCGGCCATAATCAGGAGAACAGGTACAACGTTTATGCCCATTTCAAGGGAAACGGAGGGAAAAGTTTACTCTTTAACGGGCATGTGGATGTTATGCCTCCTGGGGACGAAAATGAATGGAGCCATCCCCCTTTTTCTCCCACTGTTGAAGACGGAAAATTATTTGGGCGTGGTACCACCGACATGAAAGGGGGCCTGATGGCTTCCATTATGGCAGTGCAGTTATTGAAGGATGCCGAAATCCCCCTTCCGGGCGAGGTCATTATTACCTCTGTCTGTGATGAAGAAGGCGGAGGTAACGGAAGTATGCAGGCCATCGACAGTGGAGAACGTGCAGATGGGGTTA
Organism: Sediminispirochaeta bajacaliforniensis DSM 16054; assembly: GCF_000378205.1. Classification (NCBI taxonomy): domain Bacteria; kingdom Pseudomonadati; phylum Spirochaetota; class Spirochaetia; order Spirochaetales; family Spirochaetaceae; genus Sediminispirochaeta; species Sediminispirochaeta bajacaliforniensis. The sequence continues at coordinate 213,995 of NZ_KB899410.1, forward strand.
TTGATTGCGAGGGTACTTCTGATGATCTCATCGTTGCGCATATGGGATTCATTTTCTTTCGAGTTACCATTGAAGGTAAAGCCACACAATCAGGAATAAAACGTCTAGGTGTCAGTGCTATTGAAAAAGCACGAAAGGTTATCGCCGAATTGGAGGCGGTAGAACACCAATGGTTGCTAACCTACAAACATTCGTTTCTTCCTGCACCAAATTTAAACATCGGTACAATTCATGGTGGTAGTGAAGGATCCACTGTTCCCGGTTCCTGTACTTTTGAAACTTGTATCCATTATCTGCCTCGATGCATGAATCATGACATGGTAGCCGCGGAAATAATCGATGCAATACAGCGTGTTGCTCAGTCAGACTTGTGGATGCGTGAACATCCGCCGGTTATCACAGAATACCAGGCGGGTGGACCGTTCGAGGCCGATATTGACCACCCCTTCACAAAAACTTTTTGTAAGGCATACAAGAAGGCTCGGGGAAAGGATGTACAATTCGTTGGATCTCCTGCGGGCTGTGATTCCCGTCTCTGGCAAGGAATTGGAGGCTGTCCAACTTTACAGTTTGGTCCAGGAAATCTGGAGCAGTGCCATACCGTTGACGAATATTTGGAAATCGAAGCCTATTACCAAGCTATATTGGTATATGCACATCTTATTTTGGAATGGTGCAGTAAATAAGTTACTACGAGGAGAAAGGGATGCAACGAAAGAAAATACTATTGGCCGGTGAATCTTGGTCTAGCCAAACTACACATGTGAAAGGATTCAATAGTTTTAGTTCGTCTGTGTACGAAACAGGAGAAAGGTGGTTGAAAAAGGCCCTTGAGGAAAGCGGATATGATGTTTTTTTTCTTCCAAATCATCTTGTAAGTGAAGAATTTCCTTTTACTATGGGAGAGCTGAAGAAATATGACGCCATCATTTTGTCCGATGTGGGGTCTGATACTTTATTGATTACGCAGGAAACATTCAATAATAGTCATAGGCAGCCAAACCGTTGTGAATTGATAAAGGAATATGTTTTAGAAGGCGCTTCTCTCTTGATGGTTGGCGGATATTTGACCTTTTCCGGGGTCGACGCAAAAGGACGTTGGGGTATGACTCCGATCCAGGACATTCTACCGGTAGAAATTTTACAGTTCGATGACAGAATGGAGCACCCGGAAGGTGTAAAGCCCAAAGTGATTCATCAGCATGACGTTTTAAAAGGCGTTCCTGCTGAATGGCCTTTTTTCTTGGGCTACAACAAGACAATTCCAATGGATGATGCAGTTGTCCCGGTGACTATTTGTGATGATCCTCTTATTGCCTTATGCCAAAGAGGAAAAGGTCGTTGCGGCATATTCTCATCGGATTGTGCACCTCACTGGGGGCCGCCTGAATTCCTTTCCTGGGCGGGATATCAACCTATGTGGGGTGGGCTGATGGATTGGTTGACGGACGTATGACAACCGAAGAAAAAAGAGAAGCAAAAGTTTTTTTAGAGGATATCTTACGTATTTCCACGGTTAACGGCGAGAAGCATGAGGAACGTTTGGCTATCTTTATCGCTAGATACCTGCAAGAGCATGGGATTCCCGCATATACCGAGTCCGTGGGGCAGGGAATGGCGAATGTTGTTGCCAGGGTCGACGGAATCGACCCTGGTTACACGCTCGTTCTTAATGGACATTTGGATACCGTCCCTTTTGGGGACAGGGCCCAATGGGACAGCGATCCTGATATTCCTGTGGAACGTGGAGGTAGGTTATATGCCCGCGGAGCAAGTGATATGAAAAGTGGGCTTGCTTCTTTGGTTATGGCCTTGTGTTTAACGATAAAAAGAAGAAAGCGGCCACGATGTTCTTTGATATTTCTTGGAACTGCGGATGAGGAACGCGGTGGTGCAGGAGCCCACCAGGCCGTGAAAAGTCATATCTTGGATGAAAGTGATGCCGTAATTATTGCGGAGCCGACAGGAGGGAGTGTCGGTTTGGCCCAAAAGGGGTGCCTATGGCTGCGCCTCTCTGTAGAAGGACGTACCAGTCACGGTGCATACCCTTGGGAAGGGGTCAATGCAATTATGAAAGGTTTTGCCTTCTGTAATAAGTTGGATCACTTCATCAGAACATATCATCATGAACTGTTGGGAGATGCAACGTGTTGCCTTTCCCATGCCCGAGGTGGCATTGTTCCTAATATGGTACCTGATCATGCGGAGTTTTTTTTAGATATCCGAACGGTCCCTCCTCTGCGTATTGATGATGTACTGGAAAAAGCTAAGGCGATTGCAGCAAAAATGGAAAAAGATACACCTTCGCTTTTTTTCCATTTTTCCTTATTAAATCGCAGGGAAGCTATCGAAACGGCAACCAGTGAGCAAGAGACAATAAAGTTACAACGTTGTATTAAAGCTGTCACTGGAGTTGCCCCGAAGAATACCGGCATTAACTTTTTTACTGATGCCTCGATTCTTACCAAAAACAGACCGGAATTACCGGTAATTCTCTTTGGACCGGGGCAACCTGCCGTGGCTCACAAAAACAATGAATGGGTCGACTTGCAATCTTACTATCAGGCAATTCAAATTTATTGTTGTTATGTTTGTTGATGCATTACTATAAAGGAACAAGAGAAACCGAATGGAGCTTTTATTTGGGAAAAAAACGAACTACGATTAATGACATTGCAAAAGTAACAGGGTATTCCGTTACTACCATATCACTGGTATTGAACAATAAAGCTTTTAAAATCCCTGAGAGTACGAAAAAAATTATTAACGCCGCCGTACAGGAACTTGATTACCGCCCGAACCAAATAGCGGTGGGATTAGTGAAAAGACGTACAAATACCATCGGATTAATTATTTCGGATATCAGCAACTTGTTTTTTGCTACTCTCGCAAAGGGGGCAGAGGACGCAAGCCGGGAAAGTGGTTTTAATATGATTCTTTGCAATACCGAAGATGATAGTAGAAGGGATTTTGATTACATCAACATTCTTGCTGATAAGGGTGTGGATGGAGTCATATATGGTATGTCCGCTGATATGGATTTTCAGAAGGGAAAGGAGTGCTGTGAACTTTTGGAGCAGTTTAACCTTCCGTTCGTTTTGGTGGACCGATATTTTGATGATCTAAGGCATCCCTCGGTAGTTGCGGATAATGTAATGGGAGGGTATTTAGCAACGACACATTTAATTGAGCTGGGACATAAAAGGATTGCTTGTGTCACCGGACCGTCTCAGCTGAGTGATTCCAATGCACGTCTTGATGGATACAGAAAGGCCCTATCCGATGCAGGTATTTCCTATGATCGTGATTTGATATATGTAGGTGAATATTCACGAGAAAGTGGTATCAGAGCGATGGATTGGCTTATGGGAAAAGACTTTTCTGCAATCTTTGCTTTTAACGACATGACAGCCTACGGGGTCTACTACCAGGCAAGTAAGCAGGGACTTTCAATACCGGATAATTTTTCTCTTGTCGGATATGATGATATTTTATTTTCGGAAATTATGGAGGTCCCTTTGACAACTGTCAGGCAACCCGTTTATGAAATGGGGATGGAAGCCGCAAGACTCTTATGCAGATTGCTGGATGGCGAAGAACCAGTCGAAATGTATCGTCGCTATTCTCCTACATTGATTGTCCGAAAAAGCACTGCTCCGTATGCATCTTAGAAAAGCAAGTGAAGCATCTACACTTAGCTTCCTTTTTCAATAGAGTAAGATTATCGCAAGACGGTTTCGATTTGATGGATGGACGTAACCGTATCAAGGTCCGTGCCCTTATGCCTGCCGCTTTCATCCACCAGAAGCACATGACCGCCCATTTCACGAAACGCATAGAGGTATCGCGGCATATCGTCGACAAAAAGGACCTCTTCGGGGCGGCATCTTATCATATCAAGGGCCCTCTTGTATGCTCCCCAATCGGGTTTCCCAAGCATGCTGTTGGAGCGGAGATCGAAGATGTGTTCCATCAGATGGCGAATCTCAAGGAATTCGGATACCCTGACGGCATGCTCCATTGGGCTGTTGGTGAGAATCGATGTACGCTGAGGGATTCGTTTGATCAACTCGACCAAGGCTGGATCTTTTTTCAGATAGCGTCCGACATCCTTTGGATGGATTGCTTCGAAGTAGGAATCGGGATTCTCAAGCCCCTCCTCTTTTTGAAGCCATTCGAGGGTCGTCCCGTATTCCTGTCGCTTTACTTTTCTGACAGCCTCTGCCTCCTCAACGGAAAGCTTGAGATAATCGGATACGAAAGAGAGAATGTTCTCTTTAAAGGCGAGGGCAAGGCCGCTTGACGACGGGTAGAGGGTATCGTCGAGATCGAAAAGGATATAGGATATCTGCATAGTCAGATTAGAGCATGTTATGAAAAAAGAGACAAGGAGTGTGCATGTTTCGCGTAGTAGTTACCGATGATCGATTCGCCGGAGATTATGCCCCTGAACTTGGCGTGTTGGAAGCCTGTGATGCAGAGCTTGTTGCCGGATACGAGCTTGGTACGGAAAAGTTACGGGCAGTGTGTGCCGACGCCGATGCAATTCTGGTCAATCAGATGGTTCTTGATGCCGATTTCATCGGCGGCCTTCGTCGATGTCGTGTCATCAGCCGGTACGGAACCGGATACGAGAAGGTGGATGTACAGGCCGCTACCGAAAAAGGAATCTGGGTGGCTCGGGTTCCCGACTACTGTTATGATGAGGTGGCCGAACACGCTCTTGCCTTGCTTTTAGCCGTGACCAGAAGGGTTTCCCTTCTCGATCGGCAGGTGCGTTCAGGTGGATGGAATATCCATTCCTCGCTTTCCATTCCGCGTTTAAGCGGGAGGTCTCTTGGTATTCTGGGCTACGGCGGAACAGGAAGAAGTTTTCATCGTAAAGCGTCAGGATTGGGGTTTTCTCGAGTTTTGATTTGCGACCACCATGCGGACCACCATAATGTGGCCGTCGGAGAGGCGGAGATCGTTGATTTTCAGACCCTGCTTGCACAATCGGACATTATCTCGATCCATATCCCCATGCGGCAGGAGAACTACCACCTGATCGATGCAGACGCCTTTTCGAAGATGAAAACAGGTGCTGTTCTCATCAATACAGCTCGGGGGGCTCTCGTAGACCAGGAGGCCTTACTTGCCGCTCTCCGAGAGGAAAAACTGTCGGCCGCAGGCATCGATGTTTTTGAAGAAGAACCCCCTATCGGCGACGCCAGGCTTTCCTCCTATCCTCAACTGGTGCTAACCGATCACTGTGCCTATTACAGTGAGGAATCCATCGTTGAGCTGAAACAAAAGTGTGCGGAAAATGCCCTTCTCGTTTTGCAGGGTAAGGCACCCGCTTCTTTTGTCGTGGACCTCTCCCAAACATTTCGGCCGGATAACTTTTAAGGCATGAAACCTCGTCTGCTCGGCTTTTTCTTTCTCATGCTCTTCTTCCCCTCCTTTACAGCCGCTGAAGAGGGAAGTGCACTGACCATTGCCGTATGCCAATACGAGGTCAGCGAAGCACTGTATCTCGATGTCGGGGCTTTTGAAGCCAAGGCGCACGATATCATGACCCGGGCCGAGTCTTCCGGCGCGGATCTTCTTATCATTCCCGAATATGCAAATGTGATGCTTGCTTTTCTTCCGGACGCAAAACAGCTGGAAGGGGTCCGCACCATGGAAGAGGGCCTTGCCCTTCTCACCGGCCCTGATCGTCCCTTTCCTGATTTGAAGGACCTCTTCCTGAAGCGATCACCGATGGTTAGGAAGCTTATGGATAGAGTATGGGGGCAGGGGGCCCGACTGCATCACCTGATGATTCTTGCCGGGACCTACTTTGCCGAAGATGGAGGGCGACTTTTTAACCGGTTGGTGCTCTATGGCCCGAGCGGAGAGACCTTGTATGTGCAAGATAAGATCCATCTCACGCCCTTTGAACGCGGAATAGTCGAATTGGATGCGGGATCTCCTCGGGCTGCCAGGCTTGTCACGGTCGGAGGATTAAAGCTAGGCTTTTCCATTTGCCGGGATACCTTTTTCGACGATTATGCCAATCTCATGGAATCGGCGCAGGTGTGGATAGATCTGAAGGCCAACGGGGAGCTCTATACGGAGGAGACGGAGGTTCTTTTCTCCAGGGCTCTGCCATTCCGCCAGGCGGAGTACCACTTTCCATGGGGAGTGACAGCCTGTCTGAACGGAAGCTTCTTCGGCCTGCTCTGGCAGGGACCAAGTGAGATCACCCGCTACCGAAAGGAAACAGGAGCTGTGGAAACGGTGCTGCGTGCCGACACTCCGGGGCAGGAACGCTTGTTATTTTTTACCGTGAGGCAATAGAAGGCTTTGTCCCTACTCGTACCACGGAGACGAGCTCTCCTGAGCTTTTTGATGCCATGCGGTTATTCATGGGGTCCGCAATACACGCTCCATTGCGAATGAAGGCGTAATAGTGTGTTCCCTCTGGAAGGGGCAAGGTTATGGTGAAAAGGCCGGGTATATCCCGGTTTTCGGTCATTCGATACATAAAAGGGTCCCAATCGTTGAAGCTTCCCGCTATATAGATCCTGGAACCTGAGCTTGCCCTGTAACGGAAGGTGACCGCCCCCTCTTTGTTGAGTTCGGGACTTTTGAAAGAAAGAACACTTCCCTTTGGAAGGGGAAGAACCGAAACTTCCAGACCGCTGGGTTCCCTTTCCGTGGCAATGGAAACCGGATCGACCATCCACAGACCGTCTATAATGAGACGATATTTCACCTCCTCTTCTCCCGGGGGAATGGGCAAGAGGCAGAAAAAGACCCCTGTCTCTTCAGCCCCCGCTACCTTTCCTGTGTCGACGATCCTTTGAAAAGGATGAATGGTCTGGTAGGATTCATGGGCGAAAGCTATTCCCACCGACCTAATCTGTCTTTCCGAAAAGCGGTTCGGGGCATAGGTGAAGACAATGGAATCACCATATATCTTTGGCGACTTTGCACTTCGAAGCTCTTGAAGCCAAACATGGAGTGCCATGTCGATATTGTTTCCCTTTGTCGCCTCCTCCTGAGTCCAGGATACAAGCACGGGAGATAGAAGGAGGAAGAAAGAAAATAGAAGCCGTAGCGCGTGGAATATGTTACCTTTCATTGTCTCTTTGTCTATCGGAAGGATGAGCCATGTTCTTGAGAAGCTCTTGCAGCTCTTACAGAGACGAGAGAAATAACACTAACGCGACCGGTGGTTTTCACCGAAACTAACTAAAGGAAGCATATGCCCGAAATCCAGGATATTGAACAGTTCAAATCCAATTTTCTCGTTGTCGGTAATGAACCCTCTATCCTTGCCGGGAAAGGAGAGAAGGTCCGGGATGTCACTCCTCCTGAGTCGGGCTTGAGTGAGGATCTTTCTCTTCTTCTCGACGAGGTTGATCAGGAACTCGGTATCGAATCCGGGCAGGAGGATGATCGTGCCCGGACCTCAGAAGGGCCTGCTGAGATTCCCCTCGATATCGAAGAGGCGGCTGAGGCCTCAGAGGAGACGCCTGACCTTGATGATTTTTTAGCTTCCTTTGACGAACAGGCCGCCGGGATGGATGAGGATTTCTTTGACGAAGAGGTTCCGGAGGCCGGTGGACCCGCCGCAGAGGTGGAGGGACCGGAGGAAGAGCCGACGCCGTGGGAGCCTGAAGCAGAGGAAACTGAATCTGCGGAAGAACAAGAGCCTGAGGAGCTTGAAAGCCCCTTCGAACTCGAAGAACTCGAGTTGCCGGAGATGGACGAGGATCTCTTTGCCGAAGAGACTTCGGAGATCGGTGAGCCTGCCGGAGAGGAAGAAGCGGCGGAAGAAGAGCCGACGCCGTGGGAGCCTGAAGCAGAGGAAACTGAATCTGCGGAAGAACAGGAGCCTGAGGAACTTGAAAGCTCCTTCGAACTTGAGGAACCCGAGGAACTCGAGTTGCCGGAGATGGACGAGGATCTCTTTACCGAAGAGGCTTCGGCGCTCGGAGAGCCCGCCGCAACTGAAGAGGAGTCTTCCCCTGATGCCTTTTCACTGCCCGACATCGACGAAGGGGGCGAAGAATTTGAGCTGCCCGATTTCGGCAATGTCAGCGACGGGGAAGAGGCTGAAGAGCTCCAGGAGATCGGTGACGAGGATTTCGAGTTAGATGAGTTCAGTCTGGGTGATCTCGGGCAAGATTTCGATGTTTTGGAAGAGACTCCTGAGACACCGGGATTCGATCTCGAAGGTCCCTCGGCCGAAGCAGGTGAGCTCTTCGAAACCGCTGTTCAAGAGATTTCCCTGGAAGATAAGGATTTCGATCACGTCAAAGAGCATCTCGGTTCTTTGCCTCTCAACCTGAAGTTGCTCATCGAGGAGCAGATCGGTGAGGCGGAACTTTCCGGTAACGAACTCAAACAGCTCTTGGAGAGTCTGAAAAGCGGTCGTTCTCCGAAAGATATCGCAAATCTCGTTGGAAAAATCACTGGCAAACGGGTCAAAATCCCTCGGGAGTATGAAAAGCGTACCGGTACGGCCTTTGAAGAGGAGCGGGATTCCTTTTCCTATCGCTTCAGGCGAAATGTTCTGCCCGTTATCAGAACAGCGCTGCTGACGGCAGCCGCCTTTGCTCTGGTCATCTTTCTTTCCTATCGTTTTATCTACCGACCGGTGAAGGCTTATACCCTTTACCAGAAAGGCTACAAGCATCTGAGTACCGAGGAATACCCTCAGTCCGGCAGCTATTTCGATCAGGCCACGGACATCTGGCCGATGAAGGGCCAGTTCTACCGTTATGGTGAAGGCTACAGGAGCGCCGGTCAGTGGCCCCGTGCCGAGGCCATCTACGAGCGACTTCTTTCCCGTTATCGCTTGGACAAGCAGGGAACCCTTGCCTATGCACGAATGGAATATGAGGATCTTGCCAATTATCCCAAAGCCACATCCATTCTCAAAACCTTTCTTTCCGATGAAGAGCATATAGATGATTACGATGCGCTTCTTCTTTCCAGCGACATCAACCTTGAATGGGGCAAGGATGATCCGAGCAAGCTGGAGGATGCCCGCTTTGCCCTTGCCACCTTGATGAACAATTACGGGATCCAGGACGAATTCCTCTTTCGTATGCTGCGCTATTTTATTCGGACCGACAACCTTCAGGAGGTTGAAACCCTCAGACGTCGCTTTCAGGCCGAACCGAAGCTGGAGGTGGACGCGGCAGCCTATGCCGAACTGGGAGGATATCTTTTGGATAAGGGGCATATCGACGAGGTTCGTGAGGTCCTTTTTCGGGCAAAGGAGCAGGAACCGAGGCTGCCGGAGGTCCACTACAACCTTGCACGTTTTTTCGATACAGTCGACGATACAGTCGAGGAAGAAAAGGCCCTGATCAATAGCATTGAGCTCATGTCCGCACTACCGATCTTAAACGGCGACAGACACTTCATGTTTATGGACAGCTACCGCCGCATTGGGGAGATCCATTTCGCCCGGTCGGAATTTTTGGAGGCCGAATCCGCCTATGACAAAGGCATTGCCCTCTATGAGTCGGCACGGGCACGGGGCATTATGCCTGTAAAACAAGAGGCGGGAATCCTCTACTCGGACAGGGCGGATATCCCTTACTATGTCGGCGGAGACCTTGATCTCGCCCTCGATTACCTGAAAAAGGCGAAGGCAAATCGCTATGCCGAACCGAAGGTCGACTACAAAATCGGCTACATCTACTACCGGAAGGAGGAGTATCGGAAGGCTCTCCTGAATTTCTCCTCCGCGACCGAGGGCTTCAGCTCCAATGACGTCCTTAACTTCGCCATTGCAAACACCCTCTACCGGCGCAACAATCTGCAGGCCGCCGAAGGTTATTATCGAAGCATCGTCGACCATCTTAACGATCGGAGGCAAAGCCTTGAAAACTTCATGCCCGAAGAGCGAAGTTCCCATCGCGCCGTGGTGGAAAACCTGATACGGGCCGACAACAACCTCGCCGTTACCCTCTATCAAATGTATAAACGGACAGCGAGAGGAAGTTTTTATACCGATTCCCTCCGTTATCTCAGTAGTGCCAACGAACTTTTTGAAAACGAACATCGCGATCCGGAATCACTGGTGAGAACGGAATTGAAGAATCTCGCGTTTCTCAATCAGCAAGGCATGGTGTACCCCAACAGCGATTACGATCCCCAAATCTATCCGGAAATCCCCAAGGACCCCGAATCGCTCTTCTTCGCCGACTAAGCCGGCGGCTATTCTGGCTATTCTACGTCGACCATCCAGCCGAAACGATCCTCAATCTTGCCGTACTGGATCCCCTTCAGTGTCTTGAGCAGGGAGCGTGAAAGCTCTCCCATCTCGCCGTTGCCGAAACATGCGGTTTTGCCCTTCATGGTGATCGACTCAAGATGGCTCAGACCCGCTGCAGTACCGGAGACGAAACACTCCTTGGCGTCCTCCATGGCCTCATCGATGGATATCTTCCTCTCTTCGGTCTTCACACCGAGGATATCGGAAGCAATCTTCAGAATCGAAGAGCGGGTGATGCCGGGAAGGATCGTATCACCCAAGGCCGGTGTCACCAGGGTATCGTTCTTCAAGAGGAAGAAGATGTTACAGGAAGAGCCCTCCTCAACGTACCGATGCTCCGCCGCATCGAGGAAAACCGTCTCCATGTAGCCCGCAGCCTCGGCCGCCTTTTTCTCCAGGATGGGAACCACATAGTTGGAGTCGCACTTGATCCAACCCGTTCCTCCGGGGAAGGCCCGTACCTTTTCCGAAACCACTGCCTTACTGCTTCCCGGGGCAAAGTAAGCACCAACCGGTGTCGAGACAATAACAACGAAGGGATGCTTTGCAATCCCAAGCCCAATAGCAGGTTCGGAGTAAGAAAAAGGCCGAAGGTAGACCGATTCACCGCTGCTAAAGTCATCCCGTTCCCAGGCCGAATCGTAGCCCGGCGCAAAGCCGAGTTTTTTGTTGCGAGCCACGACCTGCCGCGAGGCCTCGACAAAACGCTCCTGGGGGAAGGGAGGCATCATGAGCCCCTTCATCGAGCGGTAAAATCTGGCGGCATTTTGGTCCGGGCGAAACAGTTTGAGCCGACCATCCTTCTGCGGAAAGGCCTTCATTCCCTCAAAGCAGCCCATCCCGTATTGGGTCGTATAGTTGACCAGTGGGAGGTCGGGAAAGCTGTTTCGCTTCGCCAGCAACTCCTCCCTGTGCGTTTCATCAAGCGCCGCCTCCTCCGCGGGACTTTTGTGGGGTTTCTCGACATACTCCTCGGCCCACTCCTCTGCAAACCGGGCGACATAGACCCAGGGGTAGATCGAAAGCGTGAATCCTTTTGCCATTTCATCCTCCTCTATTGTGTATTCTTTTGGGCGCAACCCCGAACCGACGGTTCGGGGTACGGGCTTTCCGCTGCGGCGCTTCGCCTCCGGTATTCCGGTGCGGCCTACGGGCTCACTCCCGATCGCCCTGCCGCACCGCCGTCGGCTCCAGGGCCTTCGCTGCAATCCCTTGCGCGTTCCGATAGATAGAATCATTCTATTCCCCACCCGGCGACCGGTCAAGAAAGCCTTCCTTGTCGACGAAGAGAGAATCGTTCATAATGGGAAAAAAGCGGTATGGAGGAGATGATGAGTACAACAGAAACCACCAGTGTCGACAACGTCTGCATTCTTGCAGGAGGATCGGGAACCAGGCTCTGGCCAGCCAGCAACTCCGGGAGACCGAAGCAATTCATACCTGTCCATGAAGGAAAGAGCCTTCTTTTGCTTACCGTTGAACGTGCCCTTGCACTGGGAACGGGCGATCTCTTCATCGTCACCCTGGACGAACAGATCGACAGCGTAGCCGAAGAGTGTGCAAAGCTTTCCGTCGGCAAAGAGCGCATCAAACTGGTGGCCGAGCCCGCACCGCGAAATACTGCTCCCGCAATAGCTGCAGCGGCAAGCATCCTTCGCAACAATCACCGATCCGATGAAACCATGGCGGTCCTGCCCTCCGATCATCTTATCACCCCAACCGAAGCTTTTGCCGCTGATATGAAAGCCGCCGCATCTTTGGCTTCACGTGGTTTTCTCGTTACCTTTGGCATCCATCCCTCACGGCCCGAAACCGGCTACGGCTATATCGAGGCTGGCGAGGCGGTTGAGGGAGGGCGTCTTGTTCGCCGTTTCCGCGAGAAGCCCGACCTCCGGACTGCCGAAGCATTTTGCCGTTCCGGAGACTTTTTCTGGAACAGCGGCATGTTTTGTTTTCGTATCGATCGCTTTTTTGAAGAACTTGAGACAGGCAGGGAAGATATCGCCGGGGTCTTCTCGTCGATAACGGTTCGTGAACCGTCGCAGCGGCTTTCCGGTATGGATCTGTTCTTTCGCGATCCCGAAGTGAAAGCAGCCTACGGTCGTAGCCCCAGGGAATCGGTCGATTATGCCGTGATGGAAAAATGCCGTCGGACTGCGATGGTTGAGGCTTCTTTTACTTGGAACGATATCGGCAGTTGGGATGAGCTTTCCCAGGTCATTGACAACGACCTTGAACTCTCCGGACAAGAGCGTGGAAAGGCCATTGCAATCGATAGCAAGGGGTGCTTTGTCCATTCGGATCTTCCTGTGGCCCTTTGCGGGGTCGACGACCTTATCGTGGTACAAGAGAACGGTGTTTTGCTGGTTTGCAAAAAAGGAGAAGGACAACTTGTCAAAAAGGCTGTGGAGGCTTTTCGCGAGAAAGGGCTTAATCGGTTTTTGTAGGTTTCTATAGTGTCCGGAATCCTGGTGATTTCCAGGCTTCTGGACAGAAATGCTACTCTTTCGTAAGGGCCTCGGCACTTTCCAGTGCTATCTCACGTATCCTTACGGCAATCTCCACGCCGAGACGCCGTGCATCTTCTCCAAAGGGAGCAAGGGTTCGGTAGTATTGTCCCTCCTTTTCGAAGAGATCATGCAGCTCTTTTTCCGTCCCTTCGAGAGAAAGCAGTATTTGTCTGCTTCGAAAACGCTCGTCGGCAACAAAAAGAAGCGTGGAACGAATGCGGGAAAAGAGCTCTGCCTCTTTATGGAAGAGTTTTGTCATCGATGTAAAGGTCTTCTTATCGATCCTCTCCAGCATTGGTCCTGTTCCCTTTTGTCCGCCGTCCGAATCCTCTTTTTCGGCCAGGGTTGCATATCCCTGGCCGACCTTTCTCAGGATATCTCGGAGCCGGTAGGCGAAATTTTCCTTCAACGCTCCCCGTTTCTCTTCGGGAATGGAGGCGAGCAGCTCTTTCAGCTTCTCCATCTCCTGGTGATACTGCTTCAGCTGAAGCAGTATCATCTTCCCTGCAGCCTCCTGCCGCTTTTCCGGGGCTTCGGCAAAGAGCCGCTGGACGGCTCTAAGGAGCTCGGTCGGGTTGGATGGTGCAAAAACGTCCGATTTTCCTGATGGAGTTTCGCCTTCTTTTGTTTTTTGCTCTGCTTCTGTTAGCCTGCCGGAGGCGATTCTTCGCTGCTGAAGGGATGCCCAGATCCCCCCTGCCGTGGTAGCGGCTCCGTCCATTACCGAATCGAGCCCCCGCGAATCGTAGGCGAGGGAAGCCAGAGGGGCAAGGACCCTTCTGAGGACGCTTGTTTTGTATTCTATGATCCCCTCTTCGACGCTGGAACGAAGCTCATCCGCTTCCCTTTGCAGAAGGGATGCGGAAAGTCCTGCCGCCTTGGCTGCTGCGACGGGGTCGGTGGATACTTCCCGTAGATCAAACCAGTCGCCGGATATTCGGTGTTCCAGCTCACTGTTCACCCGAGCTTCTCCAGAAGCCAGCAGATATTCTCACCCAGTCGCCGCATGGTTTTCAGCCCCTCTTCATCTGCCTCGGCATCGCCGATGGCTCTGGCAATCCCCACATTCCAGTAACTCGACCCCGGGACGACCATATCGTTGATAAAGAAGAATTGGTTGATGCTCATAAGGGTGTGGGTATGGCCGGCACGCCTGGCAACGGCGATCCCCGCACCGATTTTGCGCGTGAGGGGATTCTCCGCCATCCCCCGCAGGGCATAACCGGCTCGATCTATCAGGGCCTTTACCTCCGGAGTCATGTCTGAAAAATAAACCGGCGAGGCGATAATGATCGCATCAGCCTTTTTCATGGCCTCGATCCAGCTGTTCATCGGATCATCGTCGTATATGCATCTTCCGTCGCCTGTTTTCCTGCAGTTCAGACAGGCTGTACAGCCCCGTACCATATGGCCGCCGATCTGCACCTTTTCGGCCTCGTGCCCCTTGTTCCGAATGGGCTCAAGGGCCGCGTCGATGTAACGGCTGGTGTTTCCTCCTTTACGGGGACTTCCGTTAAATGCAACAATTCTCATACAATACTCCTCATTTTTCTCAGTGTATCATAGTTTTTCCCCCTCTGTCCCCAAGGCTCCGGCCGGAAAATTCATGGAAAGGGGCATATATGTACTTTACTTTCTTCTGTATCCTACTTATTATTCGGCCATCGGCTGAAATTATGCATGTATCCATTGTAATATTCGCCGACTGTATTATGATAATAATAGCCGCAGTGGCGGCCCAGCCGGGTATCCGGCTGTAATTCCAAAGAAGGAGATTTCACATGAAGAAGTTTCTTGTTGTGATGATCACCCTGACGATGTTCGCGCCTATGCTGATGGCGGACGATGCCAAGGTGCTCCCAAAAGGAGTCCTGAGGACCTACCTGATACCTGCCTATTCCTTCGGTGATCAGAAATTCGATGGTGACGGCGATAAGGTCGACGGAGCCGAGATGAAGCTTTTCAATCTAAGCCTTGCTGCAGAGTATGGCCTCAACGATTTTGTCACCGTGGCACTCCAGTGGGCTCCCGGCTACAACCTCTACGGTACCACCGATGCATTTGATGATAGTCCATATGTCACCGGTGATGCTTCCGTTACCGGTCCCTTTGAACTCTTTGCCGGGACAAAGGTCCAGGTTATCGGCCCCAAGGCCCCGGTCCTGAGCGAGAAGGTCCGCCTTGCCGTTGCCGCCGGTCTGATCATTCCCATGGCCTTCGGCTATGATGCCGAAGATGAAGTAACAAATGCCTCATCCGGTAAGGACTTTCAAATCCTGGCTTCCGAGAACAACTTCGGTTTGGGAACCAGGTTTTATGCCGATTATATCCTCACCAAAGAGTTCTACGTAAACTTCTATAACGAGTTCAAGTACTACTTTTCGCCGGTGGACAGTGATAAATCATTACAGGCAACGATGGCAGGAGTCGATGAAGTGGATTACGGTTATAACTTGATCTTTGAGCTTGAACCCCACTTTGACAAGCCTATCGCGGACGGGCTTATCTTCGAAGCGAGCCTCCCTGTCACCTATGAGATGGCCCCTGAAACCGAGTACGACGGCGTCGGCCAGGATGACGCTTCCAAGTCCCTGACCCTTACCCCCGGAGTAGGCCTTTTTGTTACCAAAAGCCTTATCCCGGTTGAACTTTCTTTGGACTATGAGCTTCCTCTCTGGGGAGAAAATAGCCTTGCTCTTCAGTCCGTTATCTTCAAGCTTAAGGCCTACATGAAGTTCTGACGTTCCGCAGAGACTGCTTTGTACATCCCGCCGGTGCCAGCCGGCGGGTTTTTTTATATAGGCAGACTGGAGCATGCCGGGTAAGTAGCGATGCCATATCGTAATTAGTCTTATCATATTGTAGGTTTTTATGGAAAAAAGCTGCCGATTCCCGTAAAAGTTCTGACGTTCCGCAGGGACTGCTTCCGGGTAATCCCTACCGGTGCCAGCCGGATTGGGAGGAAGGCTCATCCTGCCGAGAACCGACAGCATCGAAAGCAAGGCTTAAAACATGGCTTTGACCTTGAGTTGAAGGTAACTGCTCTCGTCGAACTGTCCGAGCCTTCCGTCATCATCCCCGCCAAAGAACCTCGCCTCGGCGGAAAACTCAAACTCCCCATTGGGTGCAAGGGTTATCACCGGCCCTATCATCCAATCCTCGTCTTCAATCTCATAGATCCCCTTCGCCTCGATGCTCACCTTCTCGTGATTGAAGGTGTCGGAGATCTTGCAGACAATCAAATTACTCGAGTAATCGTCGTCACTGTCATACTCAATATCCCCGCTTGAAATCTCATCGTTGTTCAGGATGTAACTGCCGGTCGCCTGCATATTCAGGTTGATGTTGTGCAGCGGCAGGTCCCGGTCGAAGCCCACCAGATAGTTCAGCGA